>JAGVJS010000222.1 GCA_020051025.1 Sphingobium sp.
CCGCGCGCGTCGGCGACCTGTTCGCGCGCGAGGAAAGCTATGCCAAGCTGCCCGGCACGTTCGAAGCCGTGACCGCCTATGTCGCCGAACGCGCGACCCCGCGCGGCTAAGTTGGAACTCAAGACCCTCATCGGCGAACCCTGGTCGGATTACGGCCTGCTCGACAGCGGCGACGGGCGCAAGCTGGAGCGCTATGGCCGCTTCCGCTTCATTCGCCCCGAACCGCAGGCGATGTGGAAGCCCGCGACGACCGACTGGAAGGCGGACGGCGAATTCATCCCCGGATCGGACGAGGATGGCGGTGGCCGCTGGTATTATGACAAGCCGGTCCCGGCCGAAGGCTGGCCGCTGCACTGGCGCGAAGTCACCTTCCAGTCCAGTTGCACCCCCTTCCGCCATCTCGGCTTCTTCCCCGACATGGCGCCGATCTGGGACGATCTGCGCGCCACCTATGCCGATAAGCCGGACGCAGAGGTGATGAACCTGTTCGGCTATACCGGCGTCGGCACGCTGGCCCTGTCGGCCGGCGGCGCCCGCATGGTGCATGTCGATGCGTCGAAGAAATCGGTGGGGCAGGCCCGCGCCAACGCGGCTCTCTCCGGCATGGAGGACAAACCCGTCCGCTGGATCGTGGAGGACGCCGCCAAATTCGTCGCCCGCGAAGTGCGCCGCAATCGCCGCTATGACGGCATATTGCTCGACCCGCCCAAATATGGCCGTGGCCCCGATGGCGAAGTCTGGCGGCTGGAAGAAGATCTGCCTGGCCTGATCGCCAATTGCCGCGCGCTGCTCGACGCCGACAGCCGCTTCCTGTTCCTGACTGTCTATGCCGTGCGCATGTCCGCGCTGGCGATCGGCGAATTGCTGCGTCAGGCGTTCGCCGACCTGCCCGGCACCGTGGACGCGGGCGAACTGGCGGTACGTGAAGAGGCGCGCGGCATTGCCCTCCCGACCGCCATCTGGGCGCGCTGGAGGCGCTGAGCGTTAAAATTTGTTAACGACCAGATGCTAAGGTCGCGACCGGTTAACAAGGTCGCGCATGTTCAATTCTCTCTCCGCCCGGATCGCCGCCTTTGGTATGCTGGTCTTCGTCGCCCTGCTGGCGCTCATCTGGATGCTGGTCGACGCCTCGATCCAGACGCGCGACAGTTTCCGCTGGGTGACGCATTCGGCCGAAGTGATAGAGACGATGGACGATGCCCTGTCCGCCCTGCGGGAGGCAGAGTCGGGCCAGCGTGGTTTTGTGCTGACGCGCAATGCCAGCTTCGCCGATCCGGCGGATGCGCGCATCGCGGTCGCACGCGACGCCATGACCCGACTGACCCGGCTGACGGCCGACAATCCGATGCAGAATATGCGCGCGCGCGAACTGCGCAGCCTGATGGAGCGCCGCATAGCCATGCTGCATGGCACGCTGGCCGATGCCCATGGCGGCGATTTCGACAAGGCGCGGACGGTCATCGCCAGCGGCGCCGGTCGCGACCTGATGGCCATGCTCACGCTGCGCGTCGACAGCTTCCTGGCGGAGGAGCGGGCACTGCGCCTGACCCGCATCGACGCGGCCGATCGCCGTCTGTCCTGGGTACGGCAACTGGCGCTGGTCGGTGGCCCGATCATTGCGCTTGCGATCCTGTCCGTTTCGTTGCTGCTGATCTGGGGCATCCGCCGCCCTGCCGGCATCATCCGTCGGGCGATGACCGCGCTGGGCGATGGCGACCGCGCTGCGCGCGTCACTACAGGCATGGGATCGCATGAGTTCGCCCAGCTGGCGTCCGGTTATAATGAAATGGCCGACCAGTTGCAGGCGGCCGTCGCCGATCAGGGGCGCAGCGAGCGTGAACTGCAAACCGCCCATGGCGAACTGTTGCGCAACAGCAATATCCTGCGCGAACGGGGCGAGGTGATCGAATTGCTGGGCGGCATGGCCCACCGGATGCAGGCCGCCCGCACCGACGAGGAACTGGCGCAGGTGATCCGCGTCTTCGTGCCGCGCGTGCTGCCGGGCATAGCCGGCGCACTTTATGCCCATAATAACAGCCGCAACCTGCTGGTGCCGATCACCGGCTGGGGCGGATTCACCCCGCTGGAGGATGGCTTCGCGCCTGACCAGTGCTGGGCGTTACGGCGCGGCCAGAGTCATTTCGTCGCGCAGCCGGGCGGCGATATCGTCTGTGGTCATGTCGATCCGGACGCCATCTACCATTGCGAACCGCTGCTGGCCGGCGGCGAGGTGATCGGCACCCTCTATCTGGAGGGCGTAGTCGGGGAGGAAAGCGGCTTCCGCCTGACCGTGATGGCGGAAAATATCAGTTCCGCGCTGGTCAACCACCGCCTTCAGCGGGGCCTGCGCGAACAGACGATCCGCGATCCGCTGACCGGCCTGTTCAACCGCCGCTATATGGAAGAGGCACTGACGATGGAAATCGCCCGCGCCCGTCGCTCCGGCGTGCCGTTAAGTGCGGTGATGTGCGATGTCGACCATTTCAAGCGCTTCAACGACGAATTCGGCCATGATGCCGGCGACGTCGTGTTGCAGGCAGTCGCCAATGAAATGCGCAGCCGTTTCCGCGACGGCGACATTGTCTGCCGCTATGGCGGGGAGGAATTTGCCGTCATAGCGCCGGGCACCACCGCACAGGCGCTGGCCGGACGGGTGGAAGAGGTGCGCAAGGGCATCACCGAAATCGTGCTGCGCCATGGCGGGCGGGCGCTGGGATCGACCAGCATGTCTTTCGGCATCGCGACCTGGGACGACAATATGGCGGGCGACGGCGCCGCGCTGCTGCAACTGGCCGATGCGGCGCTCTACCGAGCCAAGCGCGAAGGCCGCAACCGCACCGTCATCGACCTGGCCGCCGCGGCCTGAAGCCATCATATCTCTGTCATCGAAACGGGCCAGAGATAGAATGTTCCCCGGCGCAGGCCGGGGTCCAGTTCAGAC
>JAGVJS010000189.1 GCA_020051025.1 Sphingobium sp.
GCCGCGCGGCGCGCGATCCACGGCGCCGTCGGGTTGCCGGCACGGATATATGCAATGGCGGGAAGGCTGACGGCGCGAACGCCCGGCTGGATCACGCCCTATATCGAGCTGTCGCTGCGCAGGCGCTGATGCAGCGCTGACGGATCGGGCACCGATCGCAGCAGGCGCGATCGAACCGGCATATGCTTTGCCCCAGGCGCTTCATCCAAATATGCAATTCGGCCAGATCGATGGCGGTCCATGCGTCAGCCATTTCCATCACGGCGTGATAGGCTGTCGCCAGATCAGCGTTGCGCCGAACGAACCCATAGCGACGCAAGATGCGCAGGACATGGGTGTCGATGACGAACGCCGGCATCGCCAGCGTGCTGAAATTGAGCGTGGAAGCGGCCACCTTGCGCCCGACCCCCGGCAAGACTTCCAGCCAGGACAGCGCACGGGAAACGCCCCGTTCGGCCAGAAAATCCAGATCGAAATCGGGATGGTCGACCGCAATCGCGCGCAGCGCCATGCCCAGTTGCCGCGCCTTGACGTCGGCAAATGTTACGTCACCGATCGCGGTTTCGATGTCCCCGCTGGCCGCCACAGCCAGATCGGACCAAGCGGGATGGCCTTCCACCAACCGATGATACGCCGCCAATGAGATTTCATCGCGCGTGCGACTGCTGATCAGCGACTTGATGAGCTGGCCCACCGGAGACCGCCTGGCGATCGGTCCAGCATCGCCGAAATGGAAGCGAAGCCGGCCCCGCACCCATGTCAGATCCTCGACCGCACCAAAGCCAAAACCCAGCTGCATATTCTATCTATAGGAACATAGAGAGAACATTCAAGGCGTATGGATGGGGCGACGCTCAGTTTGCGGGGCGCAGGATGATTTTTCCGATCATATTACCGGTTTCCAGCAAATTATGCGCCTTCGGGGCCTCGGCAAGCGCGAAGATGCCGGCGACTTTGGGAATGAGATCCCCGCGTTCGGCCGCAGAGAAAATTTTGGCAGCGGCGAGTTTGACATCGTCCGGCGATACTGACGCCATGCTGAAAACCGAAAAGGTCGGCGACTTCTGGAAGTTCCGGAACAGCGCCTGCCCGAAACTGGGCTCGGGAAAGCCGGCCGCCGCGCCGACCAGGACATATCTGCCAAAGATGTCCAAGGCGCCGATAAGTTCGCCTATCTCACTGCCGCCTACGGGATCGATAACGACATCGAAGGGCCCTTGCGGAAGCTCGCCCAGGTCTCGGCGTATTACCTGATGCGCACCCATCGCTTCGATCTGCGGCGCAGCTTCCGCCTTGGTGACTGCGGTGACGATCGCACCCGCTTTCACCGCCGCTTGAACGGTGGCGAGGCCGATGCCACCGCTAGCTCCGCGGATCAGGATATGGTCCCCCGCCTTTAGATGCGCCTGACGCTGGCTGAAAAAGGCGACCAAGGCGTTTAGGCCGAGGGCGATTGCGTCTTCTGCCGAAAGATGATCGGGCAGCGATACGAGACTGGAAGCAGACGCCAGGAATTGATCGGCATATCCACCGCCGCCTCCTTGGGCGAAAACGCGCGTCCCCATCAACCGAGCGTCGACGTCCGGCCCTACGGCGGTCACGGTTCCCGCCACTTCGCTACCGGGTATGAAGCCTGGCTCGCCGCCGAGGCTGCCCTTTCGCTTGAGCACGTCGACGAGGCCAACGCCGATCGCCTCCACCTTGATTACGACCTGCCCTTCCTCGGGCGCCAAATCGGCCAGCTCCGATACTTCAAGCTGGTCAGCATCGCCGAACGCCCTGATCTTGACCGCGCGCATGTTAGAAATCCTCCTTTGATCCTGAGATTTGGCTGTCCGACCGGCTCAATGCATCCGAACCCAGGACCTGGATCGGGGCGGGGCTGTCGGCTGTCGCAAGTCCCGTTCACCGGGTGCCGGTTACGATGATGTCTTTGCTCGGTATCGTCTGGGAAAGCGGCCGCCACAGGCGCGTAAAAGGCGACCGGCGCAGCCGTTGGAAGAAATAACCTGATATGCTTCACTACACTCACCCTGCTAAGAATACCAAATCTCACGGGCATAGCAGGACTTAAGAGGTCAGCGCCGATACGCGCAGTCCCTGATTGGATCGAGCGCGCCTTACCACCGAGGTAAACAGCATGTGCCGCGGAAGCGTTGCAGGCGATCTGTCGTCCGCGCCTTGAGGCGATCCATCTGAAAGCTTCCGGCCTGTCTCTCTCGGTTGTGAGCTTAGCAGAGATTGCGGGGATGATGGATGCAGGGAGGTTGATCGCTCCCTGGTCGCGGCTGATATCTGATCGCCGCTGCGACGATCACTCAAGAGCCGGCGTATCGGTAACGCCTAAAAATAGGAGCGGTGGTATGTGGCGGAGAGGGTGGGATTCGAACCCACGGTGAGCTTACACCCACGGCGGTTTTCAAGACCGCTGCCTTAAACCACTCGGCCACCTCTCCGCGCTGCGGATCCCTTGGATTTTCTGCGTTTTCGCGTCAACTGGATTCGCGGCGATGGCGGCGGGCGGCGCGTGCAGGATCTTCCGGGCGGAAATCCCTGAAATGCGGATGTTGCGCGCGGATGTCCGTGCTGGTGGTAGCGTCACCGCCGCTGCGTCCTTTCGTGCAAACACCGCGATCAAAGCATTTCACCCCCGGTCCAAGCTGTGGCAAGGCTGCGGGCCAACGAAGGGGATAGAATGCGAAGTCTGTTGCGTGGGGCGGTCGCCGCCCTGGTGTTGATCGCTGCGGGGGCGGGAGGCGGGTCGGCGCTGGCCCAGCCTGCCCTGGAGGAGGGCCAGGCCC
>JAGVJS010000374.1 GCA_020051025.1 Sphingobium sp.
CGGCTGAATGTACCGTTGTTGCTAAGCGGCGGGCACGCCGAAGAGGGTGAGGCCCGGTTACAGGCACTGGGCTTTGCCAAGAGCCGGGTGGTGGGCGATGCGGTGGGCCGGGCTTCCTCGATCAAGATGATCCGGTCGGTCATGGTCAAGGGGATCGAGGCGCTGACCGCCGAATGCGTGCTGGCCGCCGCGCAAGCCGATGTGCTGGACGAAGTGCTGGCGTCGCTGGATGCGAGCGAGCGGGCGCGGCCCTGGGACGTGCGGGCCGACTATAATCTCGACCGGATGCTGGTGCATGGACTGCGCCGCGCCGCCGAGATGGAGGAAGTGGTCAAGACGCTCGAAGGTCTGGGCATGGGCGCGGCGATGACTCGCGGCACGGTGGAACGGCAGCGCGCGATCGGTGGGCTGGGCGTGACACTGCCGCCGGAGGGGCTGGGCGCGAAAATTGGTGCGATTACGCAATAATGATCGATTTTTTGGGGCGGCCGTCATGCGTCGGCGCCTGAGACCCCAGCCTCCGCTGGGGTAATGCGATAAGGTTGGAGACGAAAACGGATGAGCCTGATTATCGATTGCCACGGCCATTATACCGTATTGCCCAAGGGGCATGACGCCTGGCGTGAGGAGCAGAAGGCGGCGTTTAAGGCAGGGACGCCCTGCCCGCCCTATCCCGAGATCAGCGACGCGGAAATCCGCGAGACGATCGAAGCGAACCAGCTGCGCCTGATCAAGGAGCGCGGTGCGGACCTCACCATCTTCTCCCCTCGCGCATCGGCAATGGCACCGCATGTCGGTGACGAAGCGACGGCGAAGGAATGGGCGATCCGCTGCAACGACCTGATCGCGCGCGTCGTGGCGATGTTCCCCGAAACCTTCGTCGGCGTGTGCATGCTGCCCCAGTCGCCCAAGGCCGACATGAGCAATTCGATCGCCGAACTGGAGCGCTGCGTCACCGAACTGGGCTTCATCGGCTGCAACCTCAATCCTGATCCGGGTGGCGGCCATTTCACCCATCCGCCGCTGACCGACAAATATTGGTATCCCTTCTACGAGAAGATGGTCGAGCTGGACGTGCCGGCGATGATCCATGTGTCAGGCAGCTGCAACCCGGCGATGCACGCGACTGGCGGCTATTATATCGCCGCCGACACCATCGCCTTCATGCAACTCCTCGAAGGCGATCTGTTCAAGGATTTCCCGACGCTGCGCTTCATCATCCCGCATGGCGGCGGCGCGGTGCCCTATCATTGGGGACGCTATCGCGGTCTGGCCGACATGCTCAAGAAGCCCGACCTGTCGACGCATCTGATGAACAATATCTTCTTCGACACCTGCGTCTATCACCAGCCCGGCGTGGACTTGCTGGCCGACGTGATCGAGAACAAGAATATCCTGTTCGGATCGGAAATGGTTGGCGCGGTGCGCGGCATCGACCCGACCACAGGCTTCTATTTCGACGACACCAAACGCTATGTCGATGCGTTGGAAATCAGTGACGAGGATCGCGCCGCGATCTTCGAGGGCAATGCCCGCCGCGTCTTCCCGCGCCTCGACGCCAAATTGAAGGAGAGGGGACTGTGATAACCGAAGATCCCAAGCATCAGGATATTCACGAATATCTGGCCGAGATGGAGGATATCCCCGGTACGCGCGTCTTTACCGCCGCGCGCGCCCGTGTCGGCTATCATATCAACCAGTTCGCGATGAGCCTGATGAATGCCGAGAACCGTGCGAAGTTCAAGGCGGACGAGCGGGCCTATATGGACGAATGGCCGCTGACCGAGGACCAGAAGCAGGCGCTGCTGGCGCGCGACTATAATCGCTGCCTGGATCTGGGCGGGAATGTCTATTTCCTGTCGAAGCTGTTTTCGACCGATGGCATTCCCTTCGCCGAAGCGGTCAGCACCATGACCGATATGAAATTCCCGGAATATCGCGAAATGATGATGCAGGGTGGCCGTTCGCCAGAGGGTGTCCGGTCGATCAAGGCCAATGAAGCGGCCGCTGCCGCCAAGAAAGAGGATCGCTGAGATGGCGCGTATTACCGCTGGCGTGGCGTCGAGCCATGTGCCGCTGCTGGGCGTGGCGTCCGATTTCGGCAAGGATCGCGACGATTATTTCGGCCCGATCTTCGCAGGCTACGACTGGACCCGCGCATGGGAAGAGGCCGAGAAGCCCGACGTTGTCATTCTGGTCTATAATGACCACGCTTCCGCCTTCGACATGAAGATCATCCCGACCTTCGCGATCGGGTGCGGTGAGCGTTACAAGTCGGCCGATGAGGGCTGGGGGCCGCGCGCGGTGCCGGACGTGGAGGGGCATCCCGACCTCGCCTGGCACATGGCGCAGAGTCTGGTCCTGGATGAGTTCGACATGACCATCATCAACGAGATGGATGTCGACCATGGCCTGACCGTGCCGCTCTCCATGATGTTCGGCAAGCCCGAAGCATGGCCGTGCAAGGTCGTGCCGCTGGCGGTCAATGTCGTCACCTATCCGCCGCCGTCTGGCAATCGCTGCTGGGCGCTGGGCGAGGCGATCCGCAAGGCGGTCGAGAGCTTCCCCGAGGATCTGAACGTCCAGATCTGGGGCACGGGCGGCATGAGCCATCAGTTGCAGGGGCCGCGCGCGGGCCTGATCAACAAGGAATGGGACAATATGTTCCTGGACGGGCTGATCGGCGACAGCGACCATTTGCGTCGCATCCCGCATATCGAATATCTGCGCGAAACCGGCAGTGAGGGCATCGAAATGGTGATGTGGCTGGTAATGCGCGGGGCGCTCGGCAAGAATACCCGGATGTTGCATCGCCATTATCATGTGCCCTGCTCCAACACCGCGATCGGCCATATGGTCCTGCGCCCCGACAATGGCGAGGGGCTGGACATGACCGGACGCGATGTGACGGCGATCGCGGCGGAGTAGGCCTCTCCCTTTCGACAACCGGTGCAGTTCGCTTCGCTCGCACCCACCCCCGGCCCCTCCCTTGAAAGGGAGGGGAGAAGAACAAGGAGTTTCCCATGCGTATTGCCCTGGCTGGTGCCGGTGCCTTTGGCGAAAAGCATCTCGATGGCCTCAAGAATATCGACGGCGTGACCGTCACCTCGATCATTGGTCGTGAGCTGGAAGCGACCAAGAAGGTCGCGGAGAAATATGGCATCGGCCATGTCACCACTGACCTCAACGAGACGCTGGCGCGCGACGATGTCGATGCGGTGATCCTGTGCACGCCCACCCAGATGCACGCTGCGCAGGCGATCGCCTGCATGGACGCGGGCAAACATGTCGAGGTGGAGATTCCGCTGGCCGACAGCTGGAAGGATGCGCAGGCGGTGCTGGCCAAGCAGCAGGAAACCGGCCTGACCTGCATGGTCGGCCATACCCGTCGCTTCAACCCGTCGCACCAATATGTCCACAACCGGATCACGGCGGGCGCGTTCAACGTCCAGCAGATGGACGTGCAGACATACTTCTTCCGTCGCAAGAATATCAATGCGAAGGGCGAGCCGCGGTCCTGGACCGACCATCTTCTGTGGCACCATGCCGCGCATACGGTCGACCTGTTCGCCTATCAGGCGGGCAAGATCGTGTCGGCCCATGCGCTGCAGGGGCCGATCCATCCTGACCTGGGTATCGCGATGGACATGTCGATCCAGTTGAAGAGCGAAACGGGCGCGATCTGCACCCTGTCGCTGTCCTTCAACAATGACGGGCCGCTCGGCACCTTCTTCCGCTATATCGGCGACAGCGCGACCTACATCGCGCGTTACGACGATCTGGTGAACGGCAAGGAAGAGCCGATCGACCTGGCCGGCGTCGCTGTGTCCAACAATGGCATCGAGTTGCAGGATCGCGAGTTCATCAGCGCGATCCGCGAAGGCCGCGATCCCAATTCGAGCGTTGCCAAGGTGTTCGATTGTTATCGTGTGCTGGGCGAACTGGAAACGCAGCTCGGCTGATCAAAAGGCTCCCTTCGGGGTCGCTGGGAAGGGCGTGGCGGATATATTCGCTGCGCCCTTTCCCGTTCTCAGGCGGTCAGCAAGGGATGCGCCATGCGCAAGTCGTCAAGCAGGCCTTCGATTAGCGCTACATCCTGGAAGCTGCCGGTCGGCGTGGCGTTCCAGTTGCAGTGGGGATGGGTGTCGCGGCTGTAGAGGCGCAGCGGGCCAATTGCCCTGCGCCAATGATGCTTGCTCTTGCCATGGTCGCGCAGCAGCCGGGCCACCAGCAGGTCGATGAGCTTGTCCGCCGTCATGGCTGCGCATGTAGGGCCATCATTGGCGGCGTCAACCTTCACGCGCGGCGCGATAGGCGCGCGGTGGCTGGCCGATATGGCGGGTGAAGAAGCGCGAGAAATAGGCCGGATCGTCAAAACCGACCGCATAGGCAATCTCTACCACTGATAGCTGAGAATAGAGTAGCAGGCGGCGCGCCTCCAGCAAGGCGCGATCGTCGAGCATCTGGGCCGGGGAACTGGCAGCGACGCGCGCGC
>JAGVJS010000030.1 GCA_020051025.1 Sphingobium sp.
GCCGCCCGCGCCCGCGCCGCGTATCCAACTGGCCCGGCCGGATTCGGAGGTCGTCGTCATTCTCTCCGGATCGCTGCTCCACCCGATACTGACCGGCAAGGCGCAGGATCTGGACAAGTTGCAGGGCGATATTAGCCTGCTTTCCACCGCGGCGCAGGCCGAGCGGACGCTGACCTTCGTGACGGTCGATCGGCAGGAAGTGACCACCAGCCTGGGCGCGCAGGCGCAGGCGCGGTTGTTGATCGGCCGGGTGGCGCAGGTGGTGATGTTCTTCCTCACCATCCTGCTGGCGGGCATGATCCTGTCGAATCTGGTCGAGGAAAAGACCAACAAGATCATTGAGATATTGGCCGCCGCCGTGCCGATCGACGCGATTTTCCTCGGCAAGCTGATGGCGATGCTGGCGATGAGTTTCGTGGGCATCGCCTTCTGGGGTGGCACGGCCTTCGCCATCTTCCTCGCGCTGCATGGCGGGGGCGGACCGCTGCCTGCGCCGGCGGTGGGCTGGCCGCTGTTCCTGATCCTTGCCATCCTGTATTTCGCCATGGCCTATACGCTGCTCGGTTCGCTGTTCCTGGGCATCGGGGCGCAGGCGGCCACGGTGCGCGAGGTGCAGACGCTCAACATGCCGATCACCATGGCGCAGATGCTGATCTTCTTCTTCGCCAGCTATGCGGTCGACCATATGGGTTCCGCGGCGGAGGTCGCGGCCTGCATCTTCCCCTTCAGCTCGCCCTTCGCCATGATCGCGCGCGCGGCGCAGGACGGGGCGGTATGGCCGCATCTGGTCGCCCTCGTCTGGCAGGCGAGCTTCGTGGCGCTCATCATCCGGGTCGGCGTACTGCTGTTCCGCCGCCATGTGATGCAGTCGGGCGGGCGCTGGTGGAAACGGCTGTTCAGGCCCGCGACAGGCTGAACCGGCTATGCCGCTTCCCATGGATCGGCGGCATTTTCTGGGTGGCGTCCTGACGGGCGCCGTGGGAATCGCGCTCTGGCAGTTCATGCCGGACCCGGCCGAGGCAGCCTATCCTTTTGCGCTCAGCGATGCGGAATGGAAGAAGCGGCTCAGCCCCTGGGCCTATAAGGTGCTGCGCCAGCAGGCGACGGAATTTCCCGGCTCCAGCCCCCTGAACCGTGAACATCGTGCCGGGACGTTCGTCTGCGCCGGCTGCGATCAGCGTCTTTTCAGTTCGAAAACCAAATATGACAGCGGCACCGGCTGGCCCAGTTTCTGGGCGCCGCTGCCCAAGGCGGTGGGCACCAGCCGCGACCCTGGTCTGGGTGAGATTCGCACCGAAGTGCATTGCGCCCGCTGTGGCGGCCATCTGGGCCATGTGTTCGATGACGGGCCGCGCCCCACAGGCCAGCGTTATTGCATGAACGGGGTGGCGTTGCGCTTCATTCCCGCCTGATCCGCCAGATATTGAGTGGCCCGTCGGATGGCAGCGGCGTCAGCCAGTCCGGCGCATGGCCCCGGGACAATTGTGCGGCCAGTCCCTGCGGCGCGATCCTGGCATAGGCACGATATTCCTCCAGATCGCTGCACGTCACGATATAATCCGCCCCTTTCCCGCCGTTGACGCCGGCGATGACCGTACGCGCCTTGTCCGGCCGTTCGACGAAGCCGCGAATGACGGCGGTGATACCGGCGGCGTTGCGATGATGGCCGGTGGCGACGATATCATGATGCGTGCGCACCAATATGGTCGGCCCGATGTCGAGCGGGGCAAAGAGCATCGCCGGCGCCAGTCCGCCCAGCCTGTCCATCATGATGCTGGGATTGCATTGCAGTGCCGCCCGGTTGGTCGCTGCGGTCGGGCTGGTAAACGGGGCGGCGACGGCGATCCAGAGGCTGCTGAGGCCGAGTGGCGTCAGGACGATCAGCGATACCGATCCAAGCACGCGCCGGATCGCGGAAGGGGATTGCTGGATCTTGGCCAACAGGGTCATGACCAGCCATGTCATGCCGGGGATGATCAGCCAGTGCGCCATGGACAGCGCCCGCATGACCATGGCGGCGATCAGCCCCGCTCCGACGAGCAGAAGGCACAACAGCAGCCAGCGCTGCACGCTTTCGGAATCGTGCCGGTGGGCATAGGCGGCAGCGATCGTGGCCGCCAGACCGCAAAGGGGCGGGATCAGGATGACGCCGATGCGCGTCAGATCCTGCTCCCAGAAGGGGCGGCCTTCCATGACGCCCATATACCAGAACCGATAGGCGACCGGTCCCAGTGTCTGGAACGGGTCGCCCGACAGGCATGGTCCGCCCACCAGCGCCAGGGTGATGACCGCCGCGCCCGCGCCTGCCAATCCCACCATTGCGCGCCGACCTATATCGCCATTGCCGATCGCCATGCCGGCGAGGGGGGTGACGATGGCCAGCATGATCAGCGGATAGAGATAGGGCATGGTCAGCGCGTCGCATTGGATCGACTGAAGCGGTGTCAATCCGCGCGTCGCCACCGACAGCAGAAGGCTGCCCGCGCCGATGGCGACGGTGGCATGGACCAGCCGTGCGCTGTCCTGCGCCCGCACCAGATGCG
>JAGVJS010000315.1 GCA_020051025.1 Sphingobium sp.
CTGCGCCGCGTCGGCCACCGGTATCTGCGCAAAGACCTGCGCCGTGCAGGGATCGATATCGGCGATCGTCGCCCCGGTGGCCAGCCGATCGCCGCCTGCGCGCAACGCCAATTCCGGCAGCACCAGCCCCTCAAAACCCTGAATAGCACTCACTGAAGCGTCTCCTGTCGGCGCTTGCGGAAATCGCTCGGCGTTTCGCCGGCAAACTGGCGGAAGGCGCGGGTGAAATGGCTCTGGCTGGTAAAGCCCAGCGCGTCGGCGATGGTCGCCATCGGCGTGTCGGACTGCTCCAGCATCTGCTGCGCCCGGTCCAGCCGCGCGCGCATCACATATTGGTGCGGCGACACGCCCGTCGCCTTCTTGAACACGCGGCAGAAATGGGTCGGGGTGATGCCCGCCTGCGCCGCCAGCTCCTCCAGATTATGGCTGGCTTCCGGCCGTTCCAATATGGCGTTCATGATCGCGTGGATACGATAGGAGGAGAAAGCGGCGGTCGGGATCTCCGCGCTGCTGGCGCTCACCGGCCCGCGCATCATATGCGCCTTCAGCGCATCGACCAGCGCGCCGACATAGACGTCCCGCTCCTTCGTCTGCGGCGCGTACAGTTCGCCCAATACCTGCCGCGTCAGCGCCACGCCCAGCGGATCGGAAAAGGCGAAGCGCATCCGCCGGAACTGGTCGAGCGCCGGCGCGCGTTGCAGGTCCATCGACGCGACGCTCAGCGTCACGACGTCCAGCTCGCCATCGACCAGCCAGCCGGTCGGCTGCCCCGACGGGACAATGGTGGCGCAGCCCGGCAGCGAACTCGTCTCGCTCCACCCGTCCCGCTCCCATGTCCGCACATTGGGCTTGCCTGCGATATGCACCACGAACATCGGGTCCGGCAGCGCCGGCAAAGTGTAACTGCCGACGAACTGGCGCCAGCGGCACAGACGCCAGCGACCATGATCCGCGCCCAGCTGAATATCGGGCGCGCGGCCGAGCGCGTCCGAAATGATTTCCTCGTCGGTCGATCCCCGGACCAGGTCCATCATCCTCTCCTCATGCAGGCGTCATCTGCACATCCAGATTCTTCAGCCCATTGATGAAATTGGACCTGAACCGGCGTGGCGCCGCCATCACAGTGAACCTGCTAACACGCGCCGCCAATAGACTGAAAGCCACTCTCAGCTGCATTTCGGCAAGGCGCGATCCGACGCACACATGCTGGCCGGTGCCAAAGCCCAGATGCTGGATATTGCCCCGGCTGATGTCGAACCGGTCGGGGTCAGGAAAGATGCTCTCGTCGCGATTGGCGGCGATATACCACAGCACGACCTTGTCACCCTTCGCGATCGCCTGCCCGCCAATCTGCGTGTCCGCCGTCGCGGTCCGCCGCATGTGCATGACGGGGCTGGCATAGCGCACCATTTCGCGCACGCCATTTTTCAGCAGCGTCGGATCGGCGCGGACCAGATCCCATTGGTCGGGATGGGCGGCAAAGGCGGCGACGCTATGGCTCAGTGAGTTGCGCGTCGTCTCGTTCGCGCCGACCAGCGCCAGGATGAGGTTGCCGACAAAATCCTTGAACGTCACCGGTTGGCCGTTCACTTCCATTGTCGCCAGCAACGTCGCCAGATCCTGCCCCGGCGTCGCCCGCCGTTCCTCGTACAGGCTCTGCGCGAAGGCCATGAACTCGCCCAATATCGCCGCCATGGCCTCAGGCGATTGGCGGAAATCGGGATCATCCTCGCCGACAAAGGCGTTGGTCCAGTCGTACAGCTTCACCCACATGTCCGGCGACAGGTCGAGCAGCTCGCACAGCGTCAACAGCGGCAGCGGCGCCGACAGCAGGGGCACCAGATCGACCGTCTCGCCCAGCGGTATCTTCTCGATCAGCGACAGGCAGCGATCATGGATGCGTTCCTCGATCCCCGCCAGCCGCGCGGGCGACAAAGCCGGCATGATGAACTTGCGATATTGGGTATGGACCGGCGGATCGACCGAAATGAAGGGGATGCCGATCGCCGCCTCCCCCGCCCCGGTCAGCCCGACCTCATTCTCGTTGAAGATGCGATGGCCGCCATTGTCATAGCCCGACGAGAACAGGCCGGGATTGCGCGACACTTCGACAATGTCGGCATAGCGGGTGAGCGCCCAGAAACCTGCTCCGTCGCTTTCCGGGTTCCAGTAGACGGGCTGTTCCGCCCGGAGACGCGCGAACATGTCGTGCGGCGCCCGGTTGAAATAGAGGTCCGGGTCTTTCAAATCTGGTGCGAAGGTCGTCGCGGTCATGAGCGCTCCCCCCACGGTCAGAAGCTGAACCGACCGGTCACGCCGAAGGTGCGCGGCATGGCCGGGACGAGGAAGTTATAGGGGAAGCCCGCCCCGCGCAGGTCCAGCCCATAGCTGTAGGTCTTGCGGTTGAAGGCGTTATTGATCCACCCGCGCAGCTGGAACGGCCCATGCGCCCAGGCCAGCGTCGCATTGACCTTGGCATAGCCCTTTTGCTGCAATTCCGCATTATTCTGCGCCGTGCCGGCCGCGTCGATGCCGTTGAAGGGCGAGAAATATTGGCGGCTGAAATAATTGACCGTGGGCGAGAAGGTCAGGCTGTCGCTGCCGGTATCGAAGATCGTCCAGTCGAACCCCGCCGTCCCCGTCCATCGCGGCGCGAAGGGCAGGTCGTTGCCCGACAGGTCCGTGTCCTGCAACGTCAGATCCTTGTAGGTGGCGTGCAGATAACCGCCCGACAGATTGATGACGAGGCCGTTGAACGGCCGCAGGCTGGCCTCCACCTCGCCGCCATAGACCTGCGACTTGGGCGCATTGACCAGGAAGGACACCGGGCCGGGCCGCGTATCCTGCACCTGCTGGTTGCTATAGTCATAATAGAAGCCGGCCGCCGACAGCGTCAGCTTATTGTCCAGGAAGCGCCCTTTGACGCCCACTTCATAAGCATTGACCCGTTCGGGATCGATATAGGTGATGCCGACCGAGGAGGTATAGCCGCCGCCGTTGAACGCGCCGGACCGATAGCCCCGGCTGTAGCTGGCATAGACCAAAGTGCCGCCGTCGAAGGTGTAGCTCAAGGCCGCGCGCCCGGTCAGCGCCTTGTTGCTGCCGCCGATCGCAAAGCGCGCCTCGGGATCATAGGCGCAGGTGCCCGCCACCCCGGCGCAGGGCACCGTGCTGGCCAGCGGCGTCCCCGCACTGCCGAACGGACCGGCGAACAGATAGGCATAGGCGTCGCCATATTTCGCCTTGTCCCACGTATAGCGCGCGCCCAAAGTCAGGACCAGTCTGTCGGTCAGGTCATAATCGCCCTGAAGGAAAGCGGCATAGGAGCGTCGCGTCTGGCGATAATGCTGGAAAAAGCCGCCATCGACGCCCGGCGCGATCGCGCTGCCGATATTGAAGCGATTATCGGTGATCGTGCGGTCCCAGCCATAGAAGGCGCCGCCGACCAGCTTCAGACTATCACCTTCATAGTTGAGGCGGGCCTCCTCGCTGAACTGGCGGAAATTGGACCGCCAGTTGATGTTCAGCACATTGAGTGGCGATCCGTCTGCGGCCTGCTGCAAATTCTGCTTGCCGCCATCATAGGATGTGATCGACGTCAGCGTCACCGTGGGGCTGAGTTCCAGCGCGACATTGGCCGCCACGCCCCAGGCATCGGTGCGGTTTTCGCCGACGTCATTCTCATTGATATCGAAAAAGCCCTGCCCCGGCGTGTTCGGCCCGGTCAGCCCATGAATGGCCGCCTGCGCCCCGCGATCGCGCCCGGCATAGGCGCGGATCTTGATGTCCAGCGGACCATTGCCCGGCTTCATGCGCAGGTAGACGCGGCCCTGCGCTGTATCGACGCTGTTGGAATCCCGGCCGCCCGGCGCGACATTGTGCAGCATGCCGTCGCCCTTTTCATAATTGCCGGCGACGCGGATGCCCAGTTCATCCTCGACCATCGTGGTTTCGATCGCGGCCTGCGCCTTGAACGTGTTGAAATTGCCATAGCCGACCTCGGCATAGCCGTTGGTGCCCGACAGCTTGGGCGCGCGGGTGATGAAGTTGATCGCCCCGCCAGTCGTGTTGCGACCGAACAAGGTGCCCTGCGGCCCGCGCAGCACTTCCACGCGATCCAGATCGAACAGGCCCATGCCATGGCTGGTCCGTGCGGCGATATAGACATCGTCGATATAGACGCCGACCGGCGAAGCCTTATTGCTGTTATATTCGTTCGCGACGCTGATGCCGCGCAGCGAGAAATTGGGCTGGGTGCTGCCATAGGGGCTGCTGACCTGAAGGTTGGGCACCGCCGTCGCCAGCGCAGCGGAATTGGAAATGCCCTTATTCTGGAGCGTTTCGCCGCCCAGCGCGGAAATGGCCAGCGGCACCGCCAGCATCGACTGCGACCGGCGCTGCGCGGTCACGATGATATCGCCATTGTCGGCCGCCGGTTGGGGGGCATTCGCTTCTTGCGCCAGTGCGACCTGCGACACGCCGCTGCACAGCAATATCGTCAAAGCCCTACCCATGATGCTCTTCATTCCAGCCTCTCCTCCATCTTCCCCCTTTTCGATGGGGGATGCGGTTATGATGAAGCCAGACCTAGCCGAGCCGACCTGCGAAGGCTTTACCCAGAGTTGACGCCAAATTTGGCATTTCTTGCGCTTGCCTTGAACTGGCGCGCAAACCGGGCCTCTGTGGCGATCAAGCAGATGAGGCGAGCGGCGCGGCCATGCGCCGCCCCCATCATGCTGCATGATTTTTGGAGAGGCTACCCCATGCATCCCAGACCATTCGCGTTCAGCGATCCGGATCGACCGGCGATCATCCTGCCGGCGACCGGCCAGACCGTCAGCTACAGCCAGCTGGAAAGTGCGGCCAATCGCGGTGCGCACTTGCTGCGCGCGCTGGGCTGCGTGCGCGGCGACGTCATCGCGCTGCTGATGGACAACGAAGCGGCGATATTTGAACTCAGCTGGGCCGCGCAGCGTGTCGGCCTATACCTTACCAGCCTATCGACCAAACTGTCCGCCGCCGACATCGCCTATATCCTGCGGGATTCGGGCGCGCGCATTCTGGTCGCATCCGACCGGCTCGCCCCGCTGGCCCAGGCCGCACTGCCGGAGGCGAATGGCGTGCAGGGCTATCTGGTCGATAGCGCCATCGGCCCGCTCAAAAACTGGGCCACCAGCGCCGCCCGCTATCCCGAAACGCCCATCCCGGACGAAAGCGCCGGCACCGACATGCTCTATTCCTCCGGCACCACAGGCCGGCCTAAGGGGGTGAAGCCCCCGCTGCCCGACGGCCCGCTGGACGCGCAGACCGCGCTCGAAGCAATGGGCGCCAGCCTTTATGGCATGGGGCAGGACAGCATCTATTTGTCCACGTCCCCGCTCTATCACGCCGCGCCGCTGCGCTGGGCAATGACCGTCCACCGGCTCGGCGGCACTGTGGTGGTGATGGATCGTTTCGATGCGGAGGAAGCGCTGGCGCTGATCCAGCGCTATCATATAACCCATGGCACATGGGTGCCGACCCATTTTGTGCGGTTGCTGAAGCTGCCGGACGATGTACGGACGCGCTACGATCATGCCTCGCTGCGGGCGGTCATTCACGCCGCCGCGCCCTGCCCGGTGCCGGTCAAGCAGGCGATGATCGACTGGTGGGGGCCGATCGTCCACGAATATTATTCCGGCACAGAATGTTGCGGCATTACCGCCCTGTCGGCGGCCGAATGGCTGGCCCGCCCCGGATCGGTCGGCCGCGCCGTGCTGGGCCGTGTCAGGATCGTTGGCGAAAACGGGCAGGAAGTCCCGGCCGGCGCGACGGGCGACGTCTATTTCTCGGACGGTCCCGCCTTCGCCTATCATAACGACCCGGACAAAACCGCCGCCGCCCATAATGACAAAGGCTGGGCCACCCTCGGCGACGTTGGCCATCTCGACATCGACGGCTATCTCTTCCTCACCGACCGGCGCAGCTTCATGATCATCTCCGGCGGGGTGAACATCTACCCGCAGGAAATCGAGAATATCCTCGTCACGCATCCTGTCGTCGCCGACGCCGCCGTGATCGGCGTGCCGGACGATGAGATGGGCGAAAATATCCTGGCCATCGTCCAGCTGGTCGAAAATGTTGACGGCAGCGAAGCCTTGTCCGAAGAATTGACCCGCTTCGTCCGCACGGCTCTGGGCGGGGTGAAAACGCCGCGTCGCTTCGTCTACCGCGACGATCTCCCCCGCGAACCGACCGGAAAGCTGATGAAGCGCAGGCTGATGGACGAATATCGCGCTGTCCGCCATCAATAGGGGGGGATGATCCGCACGATGGACAGGCTGATCTTCGACAGCGAACATGCAATGTTCCGCGACACCGTACGCCATTTCATGCAAACCAAGGTGGCGCCCCATGCTGAAGGCTGGCGACGGCAAGGCATGGTCGACCGCGACCTATATCGTCAGGCCGGCGATGCCGGGCTGCTGTGCCTCTGGGCAGACGCGGAGGTGGGCGGCGCGGGGATAGCCGACCTGCGCTTCGACCAAATCATTATCGAAGAAAATATTCGCCACGGCGAAACCGGCTTCTACATCCATCTGCATAGCAATCTCGTCGCGCCCTATATTGACCGCCTCGGGTCGCCAACACTGCGCCAGCGGCTAATGCCCGGCATCGTGGCGGGCGACACGATATTGGCCATAGCCATGACCGAACCGGGCGGCGGCAGCGACCTGCGCGCGGTGCAGACACGCGCCGTCCGGGATGGCGAGGGATGGCGCGTGTCCGGCACAAAAACCTACATATCCAACGGAATATTGAGCGACGCGATTGTCGTCGTGGCGCGATGCAGCGATCTGCCGGGCGAACCCATCGGACTCTTCCTGGTCGAACGGGGCATGGCCGGCCTTTCGCGTGGCCAGCCGCTCCGAAAAATGGGTCTCGCGTCGCAGGACACCGCCGAAATCATGCTGGACGACGTCCATGTGCCGGCCGATAATCTGCTGGGCGATCCCGCCGCCGGGTTCGGCAATCTGATGCAGTTTCTCGCTACCGAAAGGCTGATCGCCGCGATCGCCAGCATCGCCGCCGCGCAGGTCGCAATCGACCTGACGCTCGATTTCGTCCGGCATCGCCGCGCCTTCGGTCAGGCGATCGGGCAGTTTCAGCACAACCGCTTCCGCCTCGCGGCCCTGCGCGCGCAGATCGACGCGGTGCAGATCATGGTCGATCAGCTGATGCTGCGCGCCAACGCCGGATCGCTGGAGGGCGGCGATGCAGCCTCGGCAAAGCTGCTTGCCAGCGAAGTGGAAGGCCAGATGGTCGACCTCGGCGTCCAGCTGCACGGTGGCGCCGGCTATATGGACGAATATCGGATCAGCCGCCTTTACACCGATGCGCGGATCAGCCGCATCTTTGCGGGCAGCAACGAAATCATGCTGGAACTCATCGCCCGCAGCATGGATCCGAACGGCCGGACCTGACCATCCATCATGCGCAAAAAATGTAAAAAAGGATGCGGCTTTTCGCCAAAGCCTTGGGTTCGCGCTTCCGGTATGACAGACTGACGACAAGACCGCAGAGCGGCCACATGGAGAGATGGAATATGGTCGCACCACGGACACCAGGCTATGGCGAGCGCGCCCGATGGCATGGCGAAGCGATCATCGCCGATACGCTGAAGCGCGGCCCGGAAGTGAAGCTGGAATCCTCCGACGGTCGCTGGCGCTTCAGCCGCTGGCGCCAGTTCGTCGGTAGCTACGCCCTGCCCGCTCTGCCCGATCCGCTGTTTGTGGTGCAACTGGCCGGCAAGACCAATGTGCGCACGTGGGATCGCGACGGCTGGAGCGAAACGACGTCCTATCCCGGCGCTGCAACGATCGTGCCCGCAATGATGGGCACCCGCTGGCTGGTCGACGGCGAACTCGACGTCGTGACGCTCAGCGTCGACGCCGACGACCTGCGCTCGGCGTCGGTCCTGGATCAATTCTCCCGCATGCGCTTCGCCTTCAACGATCCGCTAGGCGCCGCGCTTGCCCGTCAGATACTGGCCGAACTCTACACGCCCTCCGATGGTCCCCGCGATCTTTATGTCTCTGCGCTGATCGACGCGCTCAAGGCGCATATGCTGCGCGGCCCGGTACAAGCCGCGGCGCAGGAATTTCCGACCTCCGCCTTTTCCGCCTACCGCATCCACCATATCATGAACGCCATTCGGGAACGGCCGGAGGCGGAACATGGGCTGGAGGCGATGGCCGCGCAGATCGGCATCACCCCCTCGCACCTCTGCCGCGTGTTCAAGAAGGCGACCGGCGTCAGTCCGCACCAATATGTGTTGAAAACCCGGCTGGAACGGGCGCAGCAGATGCTCGGCCAGTCCGACGCATCGATGAACTATATCGCCGAATTTCTCGGCTTCGCCAGCCAGAGCAGCTTCAACCGCGCCTTTCGCAACATGACCGGTGAAACGCCGTCCAGCTACCGCAAGCGCCGGCTGGACGGATAAGTCTCACTGCTCAGACGACCAGCACGATCTTCCCGAAATGCTCGCCCGCATCCATCCGGGCATGCGCCTTGGCCGCATCCGCCAGCGCGAACCTCTGGTCCATAGCCGGGCGCAACTTGCCCTCGCCGACGAAGCCCCAGACCGTCCGCATCAGTTCATCCGCCACCAGACTCTTGAAGCCCGCCGACCGCGCCCGCAGCGTCGATCCGGTCAGCGTCAGCCGCCTTTGCATGATCGCCGGGATGAAGATCTCCGCCTTCGCCCCGCCTAATGTCGCGATCGACACATGCCGGCCATCCTCGGCCAGACATTGCAGATTGCGCGGCACATAATCGCCGCCCACCATGTCCAGCACCGCCGCCACGCCCTGTCCGCCGGTGATCGCCTTCACCGCCTCGACATAATCCTGCGTCTTGTAATTGACCGCATGATCCGCGCCCCAATCCTTCGCCTGCGCGCACTTCTCATCCGACCCGCAGGTCACGATGATCGTCACATCAAACAGGTTGCACAGGCGGATCGCCATCGTCCCGATGCCGCTGGTGCCGCCATGGACCAGCACCGTGTCGCCCGCGACGACATAGGCGCGCTCGAACAAATTGGTCCACACGGTGAAGAGAGTCTCCGGCAAGGCCGCCGCCTCCGCCAGATCATAACCGTCCGGCACCGGCAGACACTGCCCCGCAGGCGCCACCGCATATTCGGCATAGCCGCCGCCCGCCAGC
>JAGVJS010000173.1 GCA_020051025.1 Sphingobium sp.
CACGAAGGTCGGCTCGCCGCCGGTGGTCAGGCGCACGTCCTGCGCGGTCAGGTCCGCATCCACCTGCGCGCCCAGCTCCATCACCGCGTCCCAGCGGGCGTCGGTGAAGGGTTTGGTGATCCGCACCGCCTCGGCAATGCGGCTGACGCTCATGGCGAAGTTGAAATCGACCTCGGCCGGCTCGGCCATGCCGCTGATGGGGGCGGCGGAGCGATAATGGGGCGTGGCGCAGAGCGGGATATGGCCTTCGCCCGCGAACATGCCGCTGGTCGCGTCCAGCGCGACCCAGCCGGCGCCCGGCACATAGGCCTCCGCCCAGGCGTGGAGGTCGACCACATCCTGGCGGACCCCCTTCGGCCCTTCGATCGGCTCGACGTCGGCGACCAGCTGGATCGAATAGCCTGATACGAACCGCGCGGCGAAACCCAGCCGCCGCAGCAACTGCACCAGCAGCCAGGCCGAATCGCGGCAGGAGCCGGTGCCGATGTCCAGCGTCTCCTCCGGCGTCTGGACACCTGCCTCCATGCGGATGACATAGCCGACACGGCTTTGCAGGCGGCGATTGACCTCCACCAGAAAATCGACGGTGCGGTTCTGATAGCCGTCATATTCGGCAACCAGCGCGTCGAACAGCGGCCCCTGCGGTTCGATATCGAAATAGGCGGCCAGATCGGTCTTCAACTGATCGTCATAGGCGAAGGGATAATCCTCCGCATAAGGCTCCACGAAGAAATCGAACGGATTGATGATGTCGAGGTCGGCGAGCAGGTCGACCTCGATCGAGAAATGATCGACCGGGTCGGGAAAGACGATCCGCGCCAGCCAGTTGCCATGCGGATCCTGCTGCCAGTTGAGGAAATGGTTCGCCGGTTCGATCTTCAGCGCATAATTGGGCACTTTGGTGCGACTATGCGGCGCAGGGCGCAGGCGGATGACCTGTGGCCCCAGCCGGATCGGGCGATTGTAGCGATAGGCGGTGAGGTGGTGGAGCGCGGCCTTGAGCATCACGCGATCAAACGCCAGCGCTTGCTGCAATGCAACAGGCAATCATGGTGCTGGAGAAGGAATCTGCCGGGCGATCAAGCCCGGCGGGGTGATGGTGCGGTCAAGAAGACTCGAACTTCCACGGCCTTTCGGCCACAACGACCTCAACGTTGCGCGTCTACCAATTCCGCCATGACCGCACATCAAACAGGAAACCGGCGGGGCCGGTGACTTGGTAGGAGGCGGCCCTTAGCAAAGCGATTCGGGTCATGCAACAAGTGATCTGCATCTGCGTTATGATTGATCGAAGAAGCTAAGGTCGATGTGGGACAAGGCGCATGCTTTCAGCACATTTCTGGATGGGCACCGGCGTGACGCTGGGCGTGGCGGCGGTCATGGGCCTCAGCCTTGGCAGCTATGTCACCAGTCCGCAGGCGCCTGCGCGCGCTGCAAGCGCGATAGTCGACACCGCGATCGACGATGATGGCGTGGAGGAGGCGGGCTTTAGGCCTCAGAAAGGGCCGGGAGCCATTCATTGCACTGGATGCGGGCCGACGCTGGCCGAACGCCGTTGGAAGGCGGACATGGCGGGGCTGGATGCAGCTGTGTCGATCGATGCGGGCTATGATCCGTTGCCGGACGATTATGGCGCGGAGGTAGCCGTCGAACCGCCCATGCCGGTCCATTCGCTGCCGGCGCCAGTCACGCGATTCGCGTCGGAGGATCGGGCGCCGCCGCCTGTGCCGATCATGCGCGAAGGGCAGGGCACCACTCCATCGCCGCAGATATTGCTACCTACGGCGGTGGAAGGCGCTCTGCCCCAATAATCAGTCGGCCCTGATTATTCGGCCGCGACCGTTTCCGCCGGTGTGTCGCTCAACGGATGGGCGAGGCGGCCGAGCATTTCCTTCGGACAGACCTGCCAGATGTACCGGCGCCAGCGATCCCAGTCGTCCAGAATGGTGTTGGACCATTTGCTGTCCGTCGCCACCGCATGTTCGGCGATCAGCGCCTTGACCTGCGCTTCCCAATGCTTGCTGTCCAGCCGCTGCCAGACGATGCCTTCCGGGTTGGCCTGGGTCGGGAAGCTGCCATCCTCGTCCAGGATGAAGGCCATGCCGCCGGTCATGCCCGCGCCGAAATTGGCGCCGGTCTTGCCCAGAATGACCGCCGTGCCGCCCGTCATATATTCGCAG
The DNA here is from genome assembly GCA_020051025.1 of Sphingobium sp. Taxonomy (GTDB): domain Bacteria; phylum Pseudomonadota; class Alphaproteobacteria; order Sphingomonadales; family Sphingomonadaceae; genus Sphingobium. Next base: position 2,181 of record JAGVJS010000173.1, read on the forward strand.
CCATTGGCGCCGCAGCCCTCGACCACGACCTGCGCACCGGAGTTGCGGACGGCGAAGCGCTCGCCGGCCTGACCCGCCGCGAACAACTTGCCGCTGGTCGCGCCGTAGAGGACGGTGTTGCCAAGAATGGTGTTGTCTTTCGACGACAGCGGGCTGGAGACGGTCGTGCGCACCTTGATGATGCCGCCCGAAAGCCCCTTGCCGACATAGTCATTGGCGTCGCCGAACACTTCAAGGGTGATGCCCTTGCAGAGAAAAGCGCCCAGCGACTGGCCCGCCGATCCGCGCAGACGCACGGTCAGATGCCCATCGGCCAGCGTCGACATGCCGAAGCGGTCGGTCACAGCGGAGGAGAGGCGGGTGCCGACCGCGCGGTGCGTGTTGCGCACCGTATAGGTCAGCTGCATCTTCTCGCCGCGCTCGAACACCGCCTTGGCATCGCGCATCATCTGCGCGTCCAGGCTGTCGGGTACTTCGTTGCGCCATTCGGTCAGGCTGAAGCGGCGCTGATCGTCGGGGGCATCCACCTTGGCCAGGATCGGGTTGAGGTCGAGATCGTCCAGATGCTCGGCACCACGATTGACCTGCTTGAGCAGCTCGGTGCGGCCGATCACCTCGTCCAGGCTGCGGAAGCCCAGACGCGCCAGCACTTCGCGCACTTCTTCCGCGATGAAGGTCATCAAGTTGATGACCTTCTCCGGCGTGCCGGTGAACTTCTGGCGCAGCTTCTCATCCTGCACGCACACACCGACCGGGCAGGTGTTGCTGTGGCACTGGCGCACCATGATGCAGCCCATGGCGACCAGCGACAGCGTGCCGATGCCGAATTCCTCGGCACCCAGGATCGCGGCGATCACAATGTCGCGCCCGGTCTTGAGGCCGCCGTCGGTGCGCAGCTTCACGCGGTGACGCAGGCCGTTGAGGGTCAGCACCTGATTGGCTTCCGACAGGCCCATTTCCCACGGCGTGCCGGCATATTTGATCGACGTCTGGGGCGACGCGCCGGTGCCGCCGACATGGCCGGCGATCAGGATGACGTCGGCATGGGCCTTCGCCACGCCCGCCGCCACCGTGCCGA
>JAGVJS010000205.1 GCA_020051025.1 Sphingobium sp.
GACGACCGCCACGGTGCTGGCGATCTTCTACGTGCCCCTCTTCTTCCTCACCATCGCCCGCCTGTTCGGCAGCGACAAGAACCCGAAAACAGGAACCGGGTCCACGCCGCCGGCCCCGGCGCCCGGTGCAGGAGTTCCGGCATGATGCGCGTCTGTCTTTCCGCCGCCTCGCTGCTGGCGCTGGCCGGGTGCAATATGGCGCCCACCTATGTGCGCCCGGAGATGCCGGTGCCTGCAACCCTGCCCAGCGGGGAAGCCTATGCCCCCCTGCAGGCAGGCGAAAAAGCCGGCCTTCCCTGGACCCAACTGGTCAGCGACACGCGCCTGCACACGGTCATCGAACGGGCACTTGCGAACAATCGTGACCTGCGCGCGGCCATCGCCAACATCCAGTCGGCGCGCGCGCAGTATAGAGTGCAGCGCGCCGCCCAATTGCCGACGCTCACCGCCGATGCGGCGGCCAGCTTCACCCGGCAGAACGATGCGCGCCAGAACAGCTATAGCGCGGACCTGGGCTTCAGCGCGTTCGAAATCGACCTGTTTGGCCGGGTCCGCAACCTGACGCAGTCGGCGCTGGAAACCTATCTGGCGACGGAGGAAGGCGCGCGATCGACCCGCATCGCCCTGATCGCCGAAACCGCCACCGCGTACGCGACGCTGGCCGCCGATCAGGAATTGCTCGCCCTGTCGCGCGAGACACAGGCCAGCGCGCAGAGGACGCTCGATCTGACCCGCTCGCTCAACACCGCCGGTCTTGCCGGTAAGCTCGACGTGCATCAGGCCGAAACCATAGTGGAACAGGCCGCGTCGGATGTTGCGGCCAACATCACCCAGGTCGCGCAGGATCGCAACGCGCTCGATCTGCTGGTCGGCGTGCCGGTCGAACAAGCGCTGTTGCCGCAGTCGCTCGACAGCCTGATCGCGGGGGTGGCGAAGGTGCCGGCCGGACTCACCTCTGACGTGCTGCTCCGGCGCCCGGACGTGCTACAGGCCGAACATCAGTTGAAGGCCGCCAATGCCGACATCGGTGCGGCGCGCGCGGCAATGTTCCCGACCATCAGCCTGACCTCGGCGATCGGGGTAGCCAGTTCGGCCCTGTCCTCGCTCTTCAGTGGCGGCGGCTTTACATGGTCGGCCAGCCCGTCTGCCAGCCTGCCCATTTTCGGCGGCCCCAATCGTGGCAATCTCGATTATAGCAAGGCGCAGCGCGACCTCTATGTCGCCCAATATGAAAAGGCGGTGCAAACCGCATTTCAGGAGGTCGCCGACGGACTGGCGCGGGCCGGCACCATCGACGCACAGCAGGCAGCGCAACGCCGCTTGGTGACGGCCAGCCAGCGTGCCTATGATCTGGCGGACCAACGCTATCGTGCCGGGATCGACACTTTTCTGACCGCGTTGACCAGCCAGCGGTCGCTCTACAGCGCGCGGCAGTCGGCCATCGCGACGGACCTGGCGCTGGCGACCAATCGCATCCTTCTGTATCGCGTGATCGGCGCCGATCAATAACCCGGCAGATCCATCCAACGCCCTCTTTTCCCGCGCCGCGAATATGATATGCTGCGTGAATAATGAGGGAGAGGAACCATGCTGCTTCTGGCACGGTGTCTGGATTGGCTTTGCCAATTATTTGCGTCGGGCGCGCAGGATGAAGTGCGCCTTAACGAATTGATATCGCGCTGTGGTGCGCGGGAACGTCGCCCGCACTGATGCCGGCAGCCGATCCATGCAGGATCGGCCCGAATCGGATCAGCGGCGTTCGGCGGAGGCGAGCCTTTTGGCGGTGGTCAGCGTTTGCTTCACGAACAGCAGCACCAGGATCGCACCGGCCACACCCACGAACAGGTCGAATCCCGATACCGCGCCGAACCAGCCCGGGGCATAGCCGAGCATCATCATCGCCACCGTCAGGCCGATCAGCAACAGCCGCAATTCCGTCGGTCCGGCGGCCAGATAAGACAGCTTGAACTCCCCTAGCACGCGCGCCGACAGATAGGCATGGATCGACAACAGCAGATAGCCGGCCAGCGCCACCAGCGCCACATCCATCCGGATATAGGGGCTGGCCCCCATGCCGGCCAGGATCAGCAGTGTCGCCAGCCCATCGCAGCTATGGTCGATGAAATAGCCATAGGAAGGTCGCTCGATCTTGCGATGACGCGCCAGGCTGCCGTCCATGGAATCGCCGAACCATTGCACTGCATAACCGGCAATGGCGAGCCACAGCCAGTCGACGCCCCAGTTACTGGCGGCGTAGCCGGCGAAGATGGCAAAGGCACCGACCATGCCGATCGCGGTCAACAGATCGGGCGTCACCCACCGCGGCATCCGGGCGCAAAGCCAGTTGAGCAGGCGACGTTCCCCTACGGCCAGCACGTTTTGCTGGATACGGGCGATGGGCGGGGCCGATGGGCCGGATGGCAATGACATGGGGCTTTATGACGGAAGTATGACGATTAGACAATATTCGTTGCAGCGCACCTAGGAAAGCCGTTGCCTCATTGGCCGTTTCGGGGCCAAAGGCGGCGCTCGGGCCAACGCCTCGCGGAGGATATGATGAGCAAGGATAGGCCCCGGTTGCTACGCGACATAGTGGCGCGGATGGAGCAACGGCCGTCCAACCCGGTGCGGCGCGCGCGGCTTATGGTGGAGCAGGAAGTACCGCCGGAGCGACGTGGTCCCGGATGGGACCGGCACTGGCGCGAACTGGAAGCCTATCTGGAAGAGGGCGTCGAATGGCGCATACCGCAGGGATTGGACGACAGCCCATCCGGTGCGGATAAAAAAAGGGCCGATCCGAAGACCAGCCCTGAAAGTTTTTAGGAGAGGATGCCTGAAAGGCAGGCTCTTTGTGACTACATCGTCATTTTTCCGCAAGTGCGAACGATATGCTCGCGATTGCAAAAATTGCATCCGTAGCTGGATGCAACGCTTTCCGTAACGGAAGTCATGGCGATGTCCGGCCTATGATCGACGCAAAGATATCGATCCTACCTTGCGACTCGGCCTGTCCTACATCATCGCTTTCGGCTATAAATGACCGGCGCGAAACCCGGACGCTCCACGTAAGATAATTTCCTATTCGGGATCGTAAATGTCAGGATCAGCGTGAAATGTGCGAAGTTAGCGCGCCGCGATCCTATCAGGCCCTGATCCGCAGGGTCGCCAGCGCCGCCATCAGCAGCGTTACCCCGGCAAAGGCCATGGTCCAGATCGGATCGCCGGGGAAGAAGGCCTTCATGATCGATCCCATGGCGGTGGCGACCAGCAATTGCGGCACCACGACGAAGATGTTGAACACCCCCATATAGACGCCCAGCTTGGCCTGCGGCAGGCTGGATGCCAGCATCGCATAGGGCATGGCCAGGATGGAGGCCCAGGCGATGCCGATCCCCACTTCGCTCAGCAGCAGCCATTGGGGATCGCGCAGGATAAGGAAGCTGCCGAACCCTGCCGCACCGGCAAGCAGGCACAGGGCGTGGGTACGCGCCTTCCCGATCCGCGCGGCGATCCAGGGTAACAGGGTCAGCGCCGCGACTGCTGCCACGCCGTTATAGACGGAAAACAGTACCCCTACCCAATTGCCGCCGGCCTGATAGGCGGCGCTGGCCGGATCGGCCGATCCGAACATATATTGGGCCACCACTGGCGTCGTATGGATCCACATGATGAACAGCGCGGACCAGCTGAAAAACTGGATCAGCGCCAGCCGCCGCATGATCGGGGGCATTCCGCCAATGTCGCCGACAATATGGGCCAGCATATGGGCGCCCCGCCCCGCTCGCGCCAGCAGGATCGCGGCCAGGCTGGCCAGTCCATATCCCGCGAGCAGTGCGGCCAGCAGATAGACTTCCTTTTGCATTCCCCAATGATCGACCAGCAGCGCGATGCTCAGCCCCGCACCCATCCAGCCGAAGCAGGATGTAATGCCGCGGGTGGACAGATCAGCAGTTACCGGCGGACCGTCTTCCGCAGCGGTGAAGGCGCGCATTTCCTCGGGCGCATACTCTCGGGTCGTCAGCACCGTCCACAGCACCGCCGCAAACAATGCGACGCCTCCCGCCCAGAAGCTGAAGCGCACGGTATCGGGCACCTGCCCCACGGGAGCAACATTGGCGACGCCCAGATGGTCGAGTAGCCAGGGAAATAGCGACCCCACTACCGCGCCCGCGCCGATGAACGCGGTCTGCACCGCATAGCCGATCGTATGCTGGTCCTGGCGCAACATGTCGCCGACAAAGGCCCGGAACGGCTCCATCGAGATATTGAGGCTGGCGTCCAGCAGCCATAGCAGCAGCGCAGCCATCAGCAGTCCGTCGCTTTGCGGCATGCCCAGCAGCGCCAGCGCCGAAAATATGGCCCCCAGCAGGAAATAGGGCCGCCGCCGGCCCAGGCGACCGAGCCAGGTGCGGTCCGACAGATGGCCGATGACCGGCTGGACCAGCAGGCCGGTCAACGGCGCGGCGATCCAGAGCACAGAAAGATTGTCGATACTGGACCCTAGCGACTGAAACACCCGGCTCATATTCGCATTTTGCAGGGCAAAGCCGATCTGAATGCCGAAAAAGCCGAAACTGATATTCCACAATCCGGCAAAGCCCTGTTTCGGCTTGTCCATATTCGCCTGTCCCCTCTCCAGACCGGCATCGCTGCCATGGCATGGTCTATCGGACAAGTGCGCATACGAATACGTCCGAATAGGCGCGCCGCAGCGGGCATCAACAAAGAGGCTGACAAAAGGTCCAATTTAGCCGATATGCTTTCCTCTATATGGAACGTCCCGCTATATGGGGCGAAAAGATAGGCAGAACATCATGCAGGACGGCGACGACAAGAAGGACGGGGCCGAAACGGTCAAGGGTACGCAGACGCTGATGCGCGCGCTCGACATTATGGACGAAGTGATCGACGGACCCATCCGCGCTGCGGATCTGGCCCGCAAGCTGGGCATGAGCAAGACCACCGCGCATCGACTGGTGCAGGCACTGAAGTCGCGCAATTATCTGTCGGTGACGCGCGACGGATTTGCGCTTGGCCCCAAACTGTTGCAACTGGGCGTGCTGGCGACCGAGCAGATCGACTATGTGCGGGTCGCCCGCCCCTTCATGGAATTGCTGTCGGAACGGACCGGTTTTTGCGTGTTCGTGGGCAAGCGCGAAGGGGACTGGTCGCGCCACCTGGACCGGGTGACGGGTACGCAGCGGCTGCGCGTCGCGACCGCGCCGGGGGATCGCCGTCCCGTGGCGGAAACCGGGTTGGGGAAGGCGCTGCTGCTGGACGAGGATGAGGCGACCTGGGAGCGCCTCTATCTCGAGGCCAGGGACGGCAGGGCGGCACCGGCGCAGATCCAGGCCTATATCGCGGAAATGCGTGGGCACAAGGCGCGTGGCGAGGTACTGCACGACAGCGAACTGGGCGATGGAGTGCGGTCGATCGCGGTTCCGATCCGGGATGCCAAGGGCGATATCTGCATCGCCATTTCGATCGCCAGTGCCGCCCATTATCTGACCGACGATCTGCGCCCCGGCCTGGCCGAGCAGGTGATGCGGTCGGCCGAGCAGATCAGCGGCGCGGTGGGCTATGCCGGGCCACGCTGAATAGGAAAGCCTGCGCTTAACTTCGCACATTTCCCGCTGATTGCGACATTAACGATCACCAATAGGAAATTATGTTGCAAGCAGCGTCGGCGGTAACAGCAGTGTAGCAGAGCGCCGCCGGATAGGACAGGCGGATACAATAAGGGCGCGGTCACCGGGGTGGCCGCGCCCTTCAGTTTGGGGGAGGATGATAGAGGAGTTTACATCCGGTAGGTCACGCCGAAGGTGAAGGTACGACCGATCCGGGTTTCGAACAGCGTGTCCTGACGCTGGCTGTCGATATAGAGGCGGTTCTGCTCGTCGGTCAGGTTGGTCGCTTCCACGATCAGCTTCAGACGGTCGGTGACATTATAACTGGCAGAGGCGTCCATGTAGAAAGTCTTGGCATTGCCCTGAAGGTCGCTGCCAGGCGAGGCCGGGATGCCACGGATGAACTGGTCGCGGAAGTTGCCGGTCGTGCGGATGCTGAACTTGTCATCCTCATAATAGAGTGTGCCCGACGCGGTGTTGGGCGAAAGGCCGACGAGGTTCGCCGTGGTGGTTACAGTCGGCGTTCCGTTCACGCTGGCGAGGATGTAGTTAATCTTCGAAGTGACGCGCGTATAGTTGGCCAGCAGGCCGAAATTGCCAAGGAACCCGTCGAAGAAGGTGAAGGGGATCTGCGCGTTCAACTCGATGCCCTTGAGCTTGCCGCCCGGCGTGTTGAACGGCTGCGACACGGTGAACAGTTCATCCGGCGCGGTATTGCTGTTTTCCAGCAGCGCATTGGGCAGGCCCAACTGGTTGAACGGGATCTGGCTGTTCACATTCTGGATGAAGCTCTTGATATCCTTATAGAAGAAGGCAGCCGAGAGCAGTGAACCGGGGCGGAAATACCATTCCACCGCTACGTCGAAGGTTGTCGCGCGAATGGGGTCCAGGAACGGATTGTTGACGTTACCGACGCGCGTTACCGGATTGACCCCGCTGGTCGGCGTCAGCAGGCCCAGTTCAGGACGGGCCAGAACCTTTGCTCCGGACAGGCGAACGAGCAGGTTGTCGATCGGCTCAATCACGACGTTGGCCGAAGGCAGCCAGTCGCTGTAGCTGTTCTTCGCAGCGGCATATTGACCCGTCAGACCAGTGGGCGAGGCCGCGCTGGCCACTGCGATATAGCCCGAAGATGCCATGTCGGTCTTGACGTAACGCACGCCCACGTCGCCGCGGACGCCAAAGCCAATGGCACTCTCCAGATCGAAATTGGCCATGAGGTAACTGCTCATCACCTCTTCACGGACCCGGCTGCGGCCACCGCCGCAGTCCACGCCGCAATAACGGACGTCATCGAAGCCGAAGGTGCTGGCCCATTTCGCCGGATCAATCGCCACCCAGCTGGATGGCGCACCATTGCCCCACAGCTTGTCCACGCCGCCGATGGTCGTGGTGATATCAGCCAGCGTGGTGCCGGCCGGCAGATTGCGCACGACGGTGTCGGCATTATAGGCGCGCAGGAAGGTCGAGAGGAAATCGCTGCGCCGATATTGTGCGCCGCCACGGAACGTCAGCGCGTCGCTGACGGTCCATTTCAGGTTGGTTTCGGCGGTCATATTATCGGTGGTGTTCTTTGATGGCTTGCCCTGGAAGCTGAAGCCGCCGCGCACCGTGCCGTTGACCGTCGGCGCGTAGGAGAAGTTGGCGGGATCGTTGACATCGACGCCGAAGCCCAGCTTTGGCGTCGAGCCGCCGTCGCGATAGTCGATCGAGAAGCCATCGGTATCGATCGCGTCCACAAAGGTCTGCAGGCGGCTCTTGCCGTCCCACACCGACTGGTTGAAGCCGACGATACCGCTGATTTCCAGACTGTCGTTCAGCTGGCGCTTATAGTTGAAGTTGGCCTGCTTGAAGGTCGAGACGAAATTATCGACCAGCCCTTCGGATCGGACGTCGACGCCGTCGAACAGGCCATAGAGCAGCGAGCCATTCTCGTCGAATTCGATGTCCCGCACCGACGTCATCGGCTGGCCGAGGTTCGACGCATTGCGGGCGAAGGAGACGGCCGCGATATAATTGTCGCGCCGCGTTACTTCAAACCGCGAATAGAGGAAATCGAGCGAAAGGTCAGTGGCGTCATCCGGCTGGAATTGCAGCGTCAGCGAGCCGCCGATGCGTTCCTGCTTCTGCTGGCTGTTGAGGTAGCGCGGCAAGCGCGGCAGGAAGGCGCCGCTGCCCGGTGTGCCTGCGAGATCGTCCCGGCGCAGATCCTGGATCGCCTGATAGGCCGCCGCATTGCTGGTGCGCGGGTTGCCGGTGCTGCAATTTTCCGCGGTGACACCGCGCGACGCAAGCTGTTCCGGCGTCTGACCGGCGGTGTTGATCGGCGCGCCGAGCGGCGAGCAGAAGCCGCCATTGGTGTTAGCCGACAGGATATCGACGGCCGAATAGCCGACTTCGCGCAGGTTGCGCTTCTGATAGGCGACCGAGCCGAGGATGCCGAAGCCGCTGTCGCCGAATTTTTTGGAAATGAGCAGCGATGCACGCGGGTCGGCTTTCTTCGACAGCTCGTTATAAACGCCGCGCATGGTGGCGGCGAGGACGAAGTCGTCCTTCTGGTCCATCGGCTTGGGTGCGGAGAGGTCCACCGTGGCGCCGAGCGAGCCTTCCTCGACATCGGCCGACGTGGTCTTGCGCACCGAGAGAGCCGAGAAGATTTCGGTCGGGAAGACGTTGAAGTCGAAGCTGCGGCCATTGTTGCCAGCGCCGTAGATGTCCGACGAGCCGGTTTGCGACGTGCCTTCCATGCCGTTGATGCGGACGCGGGTGAAGCCGGCGCCAAGGCCACGGACCGAGATGTTGCGGCCTTCGCCGCCGTCGCCGCGAGCCAGCGCGATGCCGGGGACGCGCTGCATCGATTCAGCAAGGTTGGAGTCAGGGAATTTGCCGATATCCTCCGCCACGATCGAGTCGACGGCGGCGGCTTCGTTGCGCTTCATGCCGAGCGCGCTGTTGAGCGAAGCGCGGAAGCCGGTGACGACGATGTCGGCCGTGCCAGAATCAGCGGCCTGATCGGCGACAGGCTGTTCCTGAGCCAGGGCTGGCAGGGCGACCAACAAGGTCGAGGCGATCGCGAGGGCCGAGCTGCGACGAGCGAACGTGGAACGTACAGGCATAATTATCCTCCCCAATGTCCTGACCGCCTCCTCCCCGGAGGTCGATCTGATGGTTCCACTATGTGAACTCAGGTATCATCCTATATCGACGGTCGGGCAAAAGCTATAAAAATCATCATGTGATTTTGCATTTCACAATGTGGATCATTTTATCGTCGATCTGCGGCCTATGCCATTGACGGCTAATAATGTCCCGATATATGGATCATAAATCTATTTAACGGGATTTAGTTCAACCGGCCTCTGCACGGGTCGTTGATCTGGGGAGCGTTGCGGTGTCGTGACGCTCCCCTTTCTTTGTCCGATCAGATGGTGTTCTTCATGCCGATATCCGCCGCCGTTGCGTTGATGCTGACCACCACGCCCACCATCACACCGCAGCGTTTCGACCTGCGGCCCGAGTCGATTGAACGGCGGCAGCCCTATGAGACAGGCGGCCATGGCGCCGAACCGGGCGATAGCGCACGGGGATTTCTTTTCTCCGTGGCGTTGCCGGAAGGCGACTATCGCGTGACGCTGACACTCGGCGGCAATCAGGCAGGCGATACCACGGTCAAGGCAGAGGCGCGGCGATTGATGCTCAGCCATGTCGTCACCCGGAAAGGCCAGATTGTGGAGCGCAGTTTCCTGGTCAATGTCCGCACCCCTGCCCTGACGCCGCCGCCGGCCAATGCGCCGGGCGGCAGCGCGGTGCGGATCGATGCGCGCGATGCGCGGGAATATACATGGGACGAGAAGCTGACGCTGGAATTTCTGGGCCGTCCGGTGGTGCAGTCTGTGCGGATTGAGCCGGTGCGCGTGCCGACGATCTTTCTCGCCGGCGATTCGACCGTGACCGACCAATATGCCGAGCCGGCTGCCAGTTGGGGCCAGATGTTGCCGGCGATGCTGGACGACAAGGTTGTGGTCGCCAATCATGCCAAGTCGGGCGCGACGCTCAAATCCTTCCTGACCGACCTGCGCTTCGACAAGCTGCTGGCGGGGATGAAGGCGGGCGACTGGCTGTTCATCCAGTTCGGCCATAACGACCAGAAATCGGAATGGCCGCAAACTTACGCGGATGCTGCTGTAACCTACCCGGCCTGGCTGCGCGCCTATATCGCCGAGGCGCGGCGGCGCGGGGCGCAACCGGTGCTGGTGACGTCGCCCGAGCGGCGTAATTTCGATGAAGCCGGGCGGATCAAGGATACGCTGGGCGCCTATGCCGCGGCGGTGCGCCAGGTCGCGGCAGAGGATCACGTGCCGTTGATCGACCTGAATGCTGATAGCCGCGCAATTTACGAGGCACTGGGGCCGGACGTTGCGCCGACCATCTTCAACGATGGCGGCAGGGATAGAACGCACCATGACAATGAAGGCGCCTGGCTGTTGGCGCGGGCGGTGGCGGAGCGGATCAGGACGCAAGTACCGACGCTGGCCGGGCATGTGACTGCGCCCGCCTTTACGCCGGGCCGGCCTCAACTGGAGACGGTATCGATTGTCCCCAGCCTGATCCGCAGCGACCAGCGGCCGGCGGGTAATTGATGCGCATGAGCCGCCGC
>JAGVJS010000125.1 GCA_020051025.1 Sphingobium sp.
CCCGCCCGCCCCCCGTGACAAGCGCAGCCCGCCCGGCAAAGGAGAAGCTGCCATTGGCGGGAAGTTCGAAATTATCGTCCATCGTTCATCCTGTAAAATCGAGGGGAGCGGCCAGGGCCACTCCCCGATTGCATCGGCTTCAGGGGCGCAGCGACAGCGTCACGCCATAGGTGCGCGGCGTGTTGGTGAAGATTTTCCAATAGGTCGTGCCGTTGCCCGGCACCGCCAGAAAGGCGGTGATGTCGTCTGCATTGACGATCTGATAATTGTTGGTGAGGTTCTTGCCCCAGATGCCGACCGTCCAGCGCCCATCGGCACCTTCGTAATTCAGCCGCGCGTTGAGCGTCCGCCCCTTCGTGTCATTATAGAGATTGTCGTAAAGACGCAGCGTGTTGGCGTCGTCCGTGGAAATGCGCGCGGAATAGTTGAAATCGGCCTGCGGCGTGAGCTTGGCACCGTTCGCCATAGCCAGATCATAGCTGGCCCCGACCGTGAAGCTGTCCCGCGGCGCGAATTTAGCCGGGTTGCCGGAATAATCGAGATTGACCAGCGGATCGCGCAGGTCGCTGTAAGTGCCGACAAGATGGGTCCAGTTGCCAGTCAGGCGCAGACCGTCGAGCGGACGGAGCACGGATTCAACCTCGATGCCCTTCATCTTCAACGTGCCATTATAGGTATGCGCAATGCCGCCCGCGCCCGAGAAATTCTGGAGATTCTTCGTCTTCTGCTTGAACAGCGCAACATTGAAATCGAGCATATTGTCGAACAGCCGAGACTTCGCGCCGATTTCGTAATTCTGCGCCTTTTCCGGCTCCAGCGGGATCGTCGGGTTGAGATAGGCATTGTCGACGAAGCCGCCCGATTTGAAGCCCTTTGCCCAGGTGGCATAGAGATTCACGTTCTGCATCGGACGATATTTGACCGTCACCCGCGGCGTGAAGGCATTCCATGTCTTGCCACCCGACGCGAACACTTCGCCGGGGAAGCCGAAACCGGGAATCGCGCCTGCGTCCGTGGTGGAAAAAGCGTGATAGTCGATCTTTTTGCGATCCGACGTGTAGCGTCCACCTGCGACCAGCGACAGGCCATCGGTCACTTCGAACGTCGCCTCACCAAATACCGCGAGGCTGCGGACATTGCCTTCCTGTTCGCGCGTGATGTTGGTCACGCCCGGATTGCGCCGGACAGTCGCGTTGACGGCCGATCCGGGCAGCGGGCTGTAGTTGAAGATGTTCGTCGTCGAGACATCCGCTGACAGGAAATAACCGCCCACAACATAAGACAGACGGCCCGGCGCGGAGGCGAAGCGGACTTCCTGCGTGAAACTGCGATTCTTCACCACCTGCCGGCGATCGAAGACAGGAACCTGCGTGGCGACCGGTACATCGTCGTTGGTCGCATGGCTGTCGTTCATCCGGTAGCCGGTAATCGACGTCAGCGTGCCGCCAAACAGATCCAGATCGCCGCGCAGATAGCCCCCGCGCAGCCGTTGGCGATAGGGCGAGCGAGCAAAGTCGTTATTCGTCCACTTGCTGTCATCATAGTCGCCAAAGCTAGCGGGAACGACCTGATTGCCGCCGATACCCAGGCTGATCGCACCGCCGTTGCCCTGCGTGTAGCTATAGTCCCCCGACAGGACGATCTTGAGCGTATCGGTCGGCCGGAACAGCAGTTTGCCGCGCATGGCGACGCCATCGGTCTTGCCATAGCTGCCCTTCTGGTTGGGCGTATCGATCAGGCCGTTCGACGTTTCCGTGCTAAATGCCGCTCGAAAGGCCAGCTTGTCATCCACCAGCACGCCGTTCACCATGCCTTCGGTGCGGACATAGGCCCCGTTGCCTGCTGTCACCTGACCGAACCAGTCTTCCTTCATCTCCGGATTATTGCTGATGACGGCGATCGCACCGCCCACGACGTTACGGCCGAACAGGGTACCCTGCGGCCCGCGCAGCACCTCGACCCGCTGCGTGTCGAAGAAATTGGCGTTCAAGTCATTGTTGAACACATAATAGACATCGTCCATGAAATAAGCGACCGGCGTGTCGAGCGTGGCCGTGCGGAACGTCGACACATTGCCGCGTATCGCCACGATCGACAGTGACTTGTCGGATGTGTTGACGGTGATGCCCGGCATCTGCTGGGTCAGCGCCGCGGGGCTGAACACCTGTGATTGGCGCAGCAATTCGCCGCCAAAGGCGGCTATTGAAAATGGCACTTCACGCACGGTCGACTCACGACGCTCTGCCGTCACGACAATATCTTCAGGCAACATGCTGGGCTGTGCGGCGGCATCCTGGGGCGCGCCCTGATCCGTCTGTGACCAAGCCGGCGCGGCGACCATCATGGCAATGAGGGCCGATGCTGCGACCGAGGATTTGAAGCTGAAAGGCATACCCATACTCTCCCTTAACGACGCGGCTTGATGCCGCCTGAGCTTGGTGAAGCAGCAAAAGGAAGAAGCGCGCAATAACATCGTCCCGATTATTGAATGGTCCGACCACATTCCGATTGGGGTCGCCGCGAGCGACCCTCTAGCTAGGAGAAACAAGATTTCATGTGTCGTGATACAGCGAGATCACGACCAGGGTACAACAACGAAGACAAGGAAGAGGCTGAGCCATGCAGTCCAGTGATAGCGCCGACATGACCCGCGTGGGACCGGGAACGATCATGGGCACGATGATGCGTCAATATTGGTTGCCGGCCTGCCTGTCGTCCGAAGTGACGGCAGATGGCGACCCGGTCCGCCTGATGATCCTGTGCGAAAAGTTGATCGCTTTTCGCGACAGTTCAGGCCGCGTCGGCATCATGGACCATCGCTGCCCACATCGTTGCGCGTCGCTGTTCATCGGCCGCAACGAGCAGAATGGTATTCGCTGCGTCTATCATGGCTGGAAGTTCGATGTGGACGGCAAGTGCGTCGACATGCCTTCCGTCCCGGCGCGAATGGATTTCAAGGAAAAGGTGCATGCCAAGGCTTACAAGACTCATGAGGCCAATGGCCTGATCTGGGTCTATATGGGCGAGAACCAGGCGAGCCCGCCACCGCTGCCCGAAATCGAGGCGACCATGCATCCCGACGCGGAAATCTGGTGCCTGCAACGTGATTGCAACTGGCTTCAGGCGCTGGAGGGGGACATCGACACCAGCCATGTCGGCTTCCTTCATGTCGGCTCGATTGAGGCGGACGATCTGGATGAAGATCATCCGATGCGCCCGACCGTACTCAACCGCGCTCCGGAATATGAGGTCGCACAGTCCGACTGGGGCGTCATGTATGGCGGCTATCGCCCGAACGACGATGGCCAGATGAGCTGGCGCGTCGCCCATTACATGTTCCCCTTCTGGACGCAGACGCCCAACAACCGTTTCCATACCCGCGCCATCGCCCGCGCCTGGGTGCCGATGGACGACGAGCATTCCATGCTGTTCGACATCACCTGTGGAGTCGATGCAGGCAATCCGGCCTACACCTCGACGCTGAAGGATGGGACGCCACTTTTCGCGCCGCTGGAATATGCGCCCAACACGACCGATTGGTATGGCCGCTGGCGATCGCCCGACAGCCAGGCCAATGACTGGGCCATCGACAGGGAATCGCAGCGCAACGGCACGCAATTCACTGGCATCCCCAATATCACAATGCAGGATCAGGCGGTGACGGAGAGCATGGGACCGATCACGGACCATAGTTTCGAGAATCTGGCGCCGACCGACCAGATGATCGCCCGCGTGCGTCGCCGGGTGTTGCTGGCCGCCCGTGCGCTGGCGAACAAGGGCACCCTGCCGCCGGGTATCGAAGATCCGAGCATCTTCTATCGTGCCCGTGCCGGATCGTTCCTGCATGATCCCAACGACACGCTTGCCAACGCCTATGCAGCCGCGTTGGCCAAGGCGGTCCGCTGGCCCGAACAGGTCGAGGCGGCGGAATAGAATGACAACCGAGGCCGGCGCGATCCAAGCGCCGGCCTCCTGAACAAGGATATGAGGGTGACGAAATGCTTTGCGGCTCGTCCGGTCCGTCGATCCATGATGGCCCGGCCCTGCCAAGACACGCATCGCACCAGATGGAGAGGCAGATGCGCGCAAGATTGAAGAACATCCGTTGGGAAGCGGAAGGGATCAACAGCTATATATTGGAACCCGTGGACGGCGGCCTGATGCCCGCATTTGAACCGGGCGCCCATGTCGACGTCCAGTTGTCACCCGGCCTCGCCCGCAGCTATTCGCTGGTCAACGACCCGGCCATTCGCAGCCATTATGAGATCGCGGTGCATCACGCGATCGACAGCCGGGGCGGGTCGCGCCACATCCATGAACAATGGCGCGTGGGCCAGATCCTGGACATTTCGGACCCGAAGAATAATTTCCCGATGGTGGAAGATGCCAGCCACACGGTAATGATCGCGGGTGGCATCGGCATTACCCCGATGCTGCCGATGATCGCCCGGCTGAAAAAGCTGGGGCGTAGCTGGGAACTCCATTACGTCGCCGCCAGCCCGGATCGTGCTGCCTATGTCGATCGCCTGTCCGACCATGATCGAGTGGAAATCGCCTATGACGGCATCCCCGGTGGCCGCCGGCTGGACCTCGCCGCCATCTGTGCCGCCGCTCCTGCCGATGCGCATCTGTATTGTTGCGGGCCGGGCGGTATGCTCGAGGCATTCGTCGCCACCAATTGCGACCGTCCCAAGGGCCACGCCCATATCGAATATTTCTCGGCGGAAACGGAAGTCGCCACCGAGGGCGGCTATACGCTGGAACTGGCCAAGAGCGGCAAGACCATCAGCGTCGATGAAGGGGAAACCATGCTGGACGCTCTGCTGAGCGCCGGGGTCGATATCGGCTTTGCCTGCGCCGAGGGGATTTGCGGCACCTGTGAAGTCAAAGTGCTGAGCGGCGTCCCCGACCATCGCGACCATTTCCTGACCGATGAGGACAAGGCCGCCAACACATCGATCATGGTCTGCTGTTCGGGTTCCAAAACACCGACGCTGGTGCTCGATATCTAAAATACGAAATTCCGGTTTTTCAATGCCGGGCCAGAAAATGAATAAGCGGTCGAAAACGGCCCAAGGGTAAGGAGAATGTCTTGGCGGTTGCCACGATAGACAGCAGCAGCTCGCAATCCATGCTGGACGACCTGCCGATGTCGGCTTTCCAGCTATGGTCGGTGCTGATGATCGCCGCGACCGTCATCCTCGACGGGCTCGACAACCAGATGCTCGGCCTGGCTGCGCCGTCGCTGCTCAAGCAATGGGGCATTGGACGGGAGGCGCTGGGGTCGGTGTTTGCGCTGGGTTTCGTCGGCATGGCGGTCGGCACCTTGACGTCGGGCTGGGTCGGTGACCGGTTCGGGCGGCGCGGCGCTTTGATCATCGGCGTCGCCATTTTCGGCGTGGCGACGCTGCTGACCGGTTTCGCCGATGCGTTGTGGCAGGTGGCGATACTCAAGATGCTGGCAGGCGTCGGGCTGGGCGGGGTGCCGGGCACGGCGAGCGCCATGATCGCGGAATTCACCCCGGTCCGCTGGCGCAGCATCGCAGTGACATTCGGTGTGGTCTGCGTTTCCATCGGCGGGATACTGGGCGGGATAGCCGCCGCCCTGATCCTGCCCGGTCTTGGCTGGCGCTGGCTCTTCTACATTGGCGGCACGGCGACGCTCCTTTTTGTAGCCTGGCTATGGTCGGTCCTGCCGGAATCTCCCCGCTATCTCGCACAACGCCCTGATCGTGCCGACGAGCTGGAACATATTTTGCGCCGCATCGGCCATCCCGATCCGGCATCGGTCAGGCATCAGGCGCACACGACGCGCGACGCCGTGCATTATGAGCCCATGCGCAAGCTGTTCGGGCCTGCGTTGCTGCGCGATACGATGGCGCTGTCGATTGCCATGTTTTCGGGTATGTTCATGATTTACCTCATGTTCAACTGGGCTCCGACGATGCTCAACAGCGCGGGGTTCGGTCTTCAGACCGCCAGCCTTGGCCTGACCAGCTTCAACATGGGCGGCACCACCGGCGCGATGATCGCCAGCCTTGCCATCATCCGCTTCGGGTCGCGACCGGTCTTGATCCTGATGGCTGTCGTCGGCGCGAGCGTATGCGCGACGCTGGCTCTGCTGCCGATCGATGGCGGTCGCAATGAAGGGGCGGTGCTCGCCTGCCTCGGTGCGCTTGGCCTTTTCGCCAGCGCCGCCCAATCCGCCATGTTCGCAGTCGGCGCTCATGCCTTTCCCACCGTCTTGCGCGCGCGGGGTCTTGGCTTGATGGGCGCGGCCGGGCGAGCAGGCGCGATCGTAAGCGCCATCGCCGGCGCCATATTGATCGGCTGGAGCAATCTGGGCTTCTTTGGCGCGCTGGCCGCATTGATGCTGCTCAACGCCATCGGTTTCATCGCCGTGCGGGGCCATATTCCGCCACTCGGCCGCAAGGACATGCACATATGAGCGACGCCTTCGACTATATCGTGATCGGTTCCGGTTCGGCCGGCAGCCTGATGGCCAATCGCCTGTCCGCCGATCCCGCCAATCGCGTCGCCCTGATCGAAGCCGGGCCGTCCGACAGGAAATGGCCGGTCAACATCAAGACAGCCATGCCGGTCGGGAATATCTTCCTACTGCCTCATGAAAAATATAACTGGAAGCAGTCGCTTGCCGGCAATTCCGCTGTCCACAACCGCCAGATCAATTTCCCGCGTGGCAAGCTGTTCGGCGGGTGCAGCGCGATCAATGGCGGCGTCTATATTAGGGGCCAGATGGCCGATTACGACGCCTGGGCCGATGCCGGCAATCGCGGCTGGTCCTATTCCGACGTGCTCCCCGCCTTCAAATCTGTAGAAAATTATGCCGGCCCTGACAGAGCCTGGCATGGCAAGGGCGGTGAACTGGATGTCCAGAAGCCCAAAAGCTGGAACCCGATCGCAAGCGCCATCGTCGATGCCGCCGCGCAGGCAGGCCATCATCGCAACGATGATTTTGCCGGTGTACGGCAGGATGGCTTTGGCCGCTATGACCTCAACCAGCGCAATGGCACCCGCCTGTCGAGTGCGCGCGCCTTTCTGCATCCCGCGCTGGGACGCGGTAACCTGACGGTTCTGGACGAAACCCTGGTGCGCCGCATCCTGTTTGATCGCGGCCGGGCCGTGGGCCTGGAAATCGAGAAGGACGGTGCGCGCCGCACGGTCAGCGCCCGGCGAGAGATCATCCTGTGCGCCGGCGCGACCAACTCGCCGCAATTGCTGATGCTGTCCGGCATCGGCCCGCAGGACCATCTGAAGGATATGGGGATCGATCTGGTCCATCATCTGCCCGGTGTCGGGCAGCATCTTCAGGACCATCCGACCGTCCATGTGGCGATGGAAAATCCCTCGGCCGAATCCTACGCCATTTCGGCCAAGGCACTGCCCCGCATCCTTGCCAGCCCGCTGAAATATCTGACCAACCGCACCGGCATGCTGGCGTCCAACGTCGCGGAATGCGGCGGTTTCCTCTGCACCGACGGAAGCGGCCGACCTGACATCCAGATTACCTTCCTGGTCGGGCTGAAGATCGACGCCCGCGCCATTCCCCGCCGCCATGGCTATATGGCGCTGATCCAGTTGCTGCGTCCCAAAAGCGCCGGATCGGTGCGGCTGGCTAGCAACCGCCCGGAAGACAAGCCGGTGATCGATCCCAATTTCTTCGCCGATCCTTATGACATGAAGACCCTAATCGCCGGTTTCCGTGAAGCCCGGCGCATCTTCGCCCAGCCTGCGCTTGCCGCCATGACCGGCGCGGAGATCGAGCCGGGCGCGCAATATCAAAGCGACGCGGAGATCGACGCGGCCCTGCGCAAGATCGTCAACACCGCCTACCACCCGACCGGCACCTGCAAGATGGGGCCGGACAGCGATCCCATGGCCGTGGTTGACGGGCGCCTGCGCGTGCGCGGCGTGGCCGGTCTGCGCGTGGTCGATGCGTCGGTCATGCCGGAGATCATCAGCGGCAACACATCCGCGCCCACCATGATGATCGCTGAGCGGGCGGCGCGCTTCATTCTGGAAGACGCTCATCAATCGAATATCGCCGCCTGATCGCGGCACCGGAGAGAATGCCATGAACATGATGACCATCCCGCCCCGCCCCGCCCTACTCGACACGCCGCAGCAGGATATGCTGATCGGCGGCAAGCGTGTCCCCGCCCTGTCAGGCAAGCGTTTCGAAACCCGCAACCCCGCGACGGGTGAATTGCTCGCCACGGTAGCGCAAGGTGGCGCAGAGGATGTCGATCGCGCGGTAAAGGCTGCCCGCGCCGCCTTTGAAGGCCCCTGGCGCGCGATGAAGCCGGTCGAGCGCCAGCGCATCATGCTGCGCCTCGCTGATCTGGTCGAAGAGCATTACGAGGAACTCGCGATGCTCGACACGCTGGACCTTGGAGCGCCCTATAGCCGCACCATCATGGGCAAGGCGCGCGCCGGGGCGCTGCTGCGCTATTATGCCGGGCAGGCGATGCTGATCACCGGCGACACAATCGACAATAATGCACCCGGCGATGTTATATCGCATACGCTGAAGGAACCGATCGGCGTCGTTGCCGCGATCAACCCCTGGAACGGTCCGATCGGCATGTCCGTCTGGAAAGCCGGGCCGGTTCTGGCCACCGGCTGCACCCTAGTCATGAAGCCCGCTGAGCAGACGCCACTATCCGCCCTGCGCTTTGGCGAACTATGCCTGGAAGCCGGTGTACCCGAAGGTGTCATCAATATTGTTACCGGATTGGGCGATGCCGGTGCAGCCCTGTCCAGCCACCCCGACGTCGACAAGATCGCCTTCACCGGTTCTACCGGTGTCGGCGAGAAAATCCTCCATGCCGCCGCACCGACGATGAAGCGCGTCACCGTCGAACTCGGCGGCAAGTCGCCCAATATCGTCTTTGCCGATGCTGATCTGGAAAAGGCGGTTCCCGCCGCCGCCATGGCCGTGTTCGCCAATGCCGGGCAAATTTGTTCGGCTGGCACGCGCCTTTTCGTGCAGTCCACGATCCATGACGAATTCATGGAACGACTTGCTGCCTATACTAAGACGATCCGTGTCGGCGATCCGCTCGATCCAGAAACCCAGATCGGCCCGGTCGTCTCAGCCCCCCAGATGGACAAAATTCTGGCCTTCATCGACAGCGCACACAAGGAAGGCGCGCAGCCACTGACCGGCGGCAACCGCATGCGCGGTACAGGCTATGATGCCGGCTATTTCATCGAACCGACCATCTTCACCGGCGTTGCGGACGACATGACCATCGCGCGCGAGGAAATTTTTGGCCCTGTCCTGTCCGCCTTCACCTTCGACACGATCGAAGAGGTGCTCGCCCGCGCCAATGCCACGGAATTCGGCTTGGGCAGCGGCGTGTGGACCCGCGATCTGGCAACGGCGCATCGTATGGCGCGCGGCATTCGCGCCGGATCGGTCTGGGTGAACTGCTATCAGATGCTCGATCCTGCTGTTCCTTTTGGTGGCTACAAGATGAGTGGCTTTGGCCGGGAATCCGGGCCGCACCATATCGAGGACTATCTTGAGACCAAGGCTATCTGGATGAAGCTTGACTGAAGCGGGGTTCCGAAGTGGAGACCAAACAGAGCAGTCATCGCCCAGCCGTGCATCTGGACGATCATATCATTGCCCAAATGCAAGTCCTGGCAACAGGACGGACCGATGAAGCGCTCAACGCGCGGTTCGGGATCAGCTATAATACCTGGCGAAAACTGTTGGCGGGCGAGGCAGTGCGCCCATCGCTCGCCCATCGGCTCAGATTGCGGATTGAAGCGCTCCAGGCACCCGAGACCTGACCCCCGACCCGATAATCAGACCCAGCCAGATGCCCGCAGATCAGAGGGGGCGCCCTCTGCGGTCTCGCCCGTCGCTGCGTCCCCGAGCATTTCCAGAAATCGACGCTGTGTAGCGGTCGGTCGCCAACTGCGTCGCGTGGTAATGCCCACGACACGCTTCGTCCCTTCCAGAGCGGGGCCGACCTGCGTCAACAATCCGCTCCGGATTTGGAGCGCGACCTGATCGGGCGACAACAGCGTCAAGAAATTGCCCTCTGTCAGCAAGCGGCCGATGATCATGACCGATCCGCATTCAACAGGCGTCGAGGGTGTCGTCACTTCTGCAAAAAGATTTTCCCATTGCTCGCGCAGCGGTGAATTGGCGGGGGCGACAATCCAGGGATAGGTCGCCAGTTGCTCCATGCTTGGCTTCTCCACGCCGGCCAGCGGATGCTGGCTGCCGGCCGCAATCACGAGCCGATCTTCCGTCAACGGCAATTGATAGAGGTCGGCGATCTCATAGGGACGCAATGCGCCGACGATGATGTCGATCACGCCATCACGCAGCGGTTCGACAAGTTCACGCCAACTGCCTTCCAGTACTTTAAAGGCAGCGCGCGGATCGCTTCGCGCCATCCGGGCCATGGCGGCCGGCACCAGATAGGGGCGAGACAACGGCAGGGCACCAAAAGCGATCAATTCACTGCCGCTGCCGCTATCGCGGCCAATATCAGCCAGCGCCGCCACGATCTCCGCAACAGCCAGGCGCGTCCCGCGCGCCAACTTCTTGCCGGCCGAATTGAGCCACACCGCCCGCCCCCGCCGCTCCACCAGCTTGCCACCGATCATATGCTCCAGATCGCCGACGGCCCGGTGCACGGCCGTCTGCGACAAAGTGCTGCCATGGGCCGCCGCTGCAAAACTGCCCGCTTCTGCCAGCGCCAGAAACGCCCGCAACTGGGTCATCGTCATCAGCCGTTCGGGATATTGGAACACGCCTGACAGACCCTTGGCCGCCTGCGATAAATGGTCCAGCGCTGCGCTGGCCCGCTCGATGACGATCTCCCCCATTGCCGTGGGGACCATCCCGCCCGATCGCCTTTCGAAAAAACTATAGCCGAACTGCCGCTCCAGCTTGGCCAGCCCCTGAGTCAGAGCGGGCTGGGACAGGCTCACGACATCGGCCGCGGCCGTGATGCTGCCATGTTCGCGTATTGCCAGCAGAGCGCGCAGGTGCCGCAGATTGAGGTCGAACGGATCGGTCGCCATGCCGCTTACTCTTGTTACCCTCCGCCCGCGCCCTTTCCGGGTCGTCGGTCTTGTCTCCGACTCCTAAAGGATGATTCCGCACCCGCCAAGAGCGACAAAGCTTTTAATGGACTGACCATTAGACAAATGGTAGGACCATTTCACGCCACGGCATAATCGTGCTGCGGATTCGAGTGAAAAGGAGGTTGCTCATGGATTTTGAACTGCCAGACGATGTCCGGGAATTTTGTGAGGTGACGCGCACTATCGTTCGCGACCTTTTGCCCTACGAGATCGAATTTCAGGAAACCGGCAATGTCCCGCCGATCGTGCGTCAGACATTGGTTGACAATGGCTATTTCGGCATGGCCCTTCCCGAACAATATGGCGGGCTTGGCCTTGGCGCCCTCGCGCAGGCGGCGGTACAGATCGAACTTGCGCGCCTGCCTCCGCAATTCTGGACCGAACTGCGCCCGCTGATGGGGCCGGGCGCAAAAAATATCATGTATCATGCATCGGAAGCCCAGCGTGAAGCCCTGCTGCCTGGTATGGCAACCGGCGAAATCCCGATCGCCTTCGCCCTGACCGAACCTAATAGCGGTTCGGACCCCGGATCTATGCGCACCACCGCCGTCCGCAACGCAGATGGCTGGCTGATCAACGGCAGCAAGACATTCATCTCGAATGGCAAGAAGGCCAAATATGTGATCGTCTATGCCTATACGGATAAATCGGCAGGCGCGCGCGGCGGCATCTCTGCCTTTTTGATGCCGGCCGATACGCCCGGCTTCTCGGTCACCGGTACGATCGAACTTATGGGGACCGCAACACCGGGCGTCTTCGAACTGAGTTTCGATGAATGCCAGGTCGGCCCAGACGCCCTGATCGGCGAACTGGGCCGGGGCTTTCACTATGCGCTTGAAGGCCTGAACGAAGGCCGGATGAATGTCGGCGCGACCGCTGTGGGCATGGGCGAATATGCGCTGGAACTGGCGATCGAGGAATCGAAGCAACGTCCGGCTTTTGGCGGCGTGATCTCCGACTTCCAGGCGATCCGCCACTATATCGCCACCATGGCGACCGACATGCGGGCCGCACGCTTGATCCTGCTCGATGCCGCATGGCGTTATGATCAGGGCGAGAAACGGCGCGAACTGGCGTCCATGGCGAAATTATTCGCCACCGAAGCGGGCAGCCGCACGGTAGATACGGCGGTCCAGATATTCGGCGGCACCGGCTATTGCCGGGGCTTTGCGGTCGAACGTCTCTATCGCGACATTCGCATCACCCGCATCTATGAAGGATCGTCGGAAATCCAGAAGAACACGATCGCGCGCGAACTGCTGCGATAAAATTAAGGGCGGGACGCGCAACGCCTCCCGCTCTTCGATCCTTGCAAGGGCGGGTATATCCCCGCCCTTTTCCTGTCAGAGCAGATCGCCCTTCTCTCGCAAGGTTGCGATCCGGTCGTCATCCAGCCCAAGTCCGGCCAGAAGTGCTGCGCCATCCTGCCCCAGACATGACACATGATCGCGCGCTTCGACCCGCGAGCCACTCATACGGAACGGCGGATTGGACACTTTGTAGCGCCCGGCGCCATCCGCTATCTCGGCAAAGGCGCCACGCACCGCCAGTTGCGGATCGTCCAGCAGTTCGCCTATCTCGCGATAGCGCGCGCAAGGAACGCCGTACCCCGAAAGGATCGTTTCCGCTTCCTCAGCAAGATGCTGCTCTGTCCATTTTTCGGTCAAGGCCAGCAGGGTCGCCCAATTAGCGTTACGATCGGCACTGGTGCGGAAGCGCGGATCGTCCCGCCATTCCGGATGACCAACCGCATCGGCAAGCTGCTCGAAATTGCGCGGTGATGTTGGCGCAACCATGATGAACCCATCGCGGGTCTTGAGCGGCGTATAGAGCGGGCGCCGGGCGTCGCCGGGAAATTGCGCCTCCTGCGTTTCGAACACCAGCATGCCGACCATCGCTTCGAGCATGGATACGTCGATATGCTGCCCCTCGCCCGTCCGTTCACGCTGGTAGAGCGCAGCCTGAATCGCACCGAAGGCATGGGTTCCGCCCAGAACGTCCGCAACGAATATGCCGCTGGTCGCCGGTCGTTCCGCCCCGTCCTGATAACGTAGATTGACCATGTCGAAGCCGCTGGCCGCATGGATGACGGGCGCATAGGCCGGGAACAGCGCTTTTGGCCCCGTCTGGCCATAGCCGGAGATGGAACAGTAGATGAGGCGGGGATTGATGTCCTGCAGCGTAGCATAATCCAGCCCGAACCGCTGCATCACGCCCGGCCTGAAATTTTCCACCAGCACATCGCAGTTTGCAACCATCTGCTTGATCAGCGCCACCATTTCGGGTGATTTCAGGTTGCACGCGATGCTCTGCTTGCCTGCGTTAAGGTTGCCGAAATAGGCGCTGAACCCTTCACGTAGCGGCGGCCGCGCCCGCACCTGATCGCCCTCTAGCGACTCCACCTTGATCACCTGCGCGCCAAGATCGGCCAGCATCCGCGTGGCGAAAGGCCCCGCCATGACACTGGTAAAATCCAGCACGCGCACCCCGTCCAGTGCCCCTGCGCTGACAGCCATCCCGTTTTCCGCCATATCCTCACCCATGATTAGGACTTAATATTTAATGGTCCTACCTATCACATGAGGTGCAAGATGGGTCAACTGCCAGATGGCGGCACGGATGGGCCCTTATCCGGTTATTGGGTTATGGGGACTATCAGCCCCTGGCTGCCTTGCTGTTCTTGCGCACATGGCGATGCACGCGCTCCAGATGCTTGCGCATTTCCGCGACGGCCGCATCACTGTCATTGGCGCGCAGATGGCGCACCAATCTGAAGCGGGATTCGATCAGCGACTGTTGCAGCATCTCATAATCCGGCCCCCGCACGAACTCGTGCAGAATCGCAGAGAGCGAATTCACGAAAATGCCGAAAA
>JAGVJS010000390.1 GCA_020051025.1 Sphingobium sp.
ATCGGCCCGCTGGAGTCGGACGACGGCCGTCCGTGTGCGGACCTCCGCCCCCCGATCGGCAGCATCGCGCGCGTTGAGCAGGACCAGCCGGGCATCGTCGACCCAGCCGTCCGCATAGCAATAGGCCGGCCCAAAACCCGCCTTCAGCGCCGCGCCCGCGACATGGTGGCGCAGGTCGATCGCACTGGTCGCGGGCAAGGCCCGACGACCTCCGATATGATCGTAAAGGAAAAGGCCGAGCCGCAGCATCCAGCGCGGCCGCAAACCCCGGGTCCAGGGCAGCACGAAGCGCATGGGATGGATGATATGCGGCGCAATTCCCCAGAGCCGTTCGCGCTCGATCAGCGATTCGCGCACCAGCGCGAAGGCATGATGCTCCAGATAGCGCAGACCGCCATGGATCAGCTTGGTTGAGGCGGAGGAGGTGCCGCTGGCAATATCCCCTTGCTCCAGCAGCAACACGCGGGCGCCACGCCCGGCGGCATCACGCGCAATGCCGCAGCCGTTTATCCCGCCGCCGATGACGGCCAGGTCGTAGAGGTCGGCTGCTGGCATATCGCTCACGCCTCATGATGTAGGCGGCGCTGGCAGATCAGGGAACAGGCAAATGCAAAACCCGGCGGCGACGCTCCTGAGCACGCCACCGCCGGCCTTCGCCAGTCCCCGGACGAAGGCAGCTAAGCCAGGCTGTCGATCACCAACCCGCTGTTGCTGCTATCGGTGCTGCTGGCCACACTGCCGTACAGCGACTGCGACAGGCTGCTGCGCAGATTTTCGAGGAAGGCGATGATCGAATCCAGTTGTTCCGTCGCGCTGGTCGCGTCGGTGCTGGTCATGCTGCTGTCGTCGCTGTCATCTTCGCTCGATGCCGATGGCAGCGGGCCGGGCGGCGGACCACGCATCGCCCCGGGGCCACCGACCCCGCCCATGCCGTCGATGCCGAAGCCCTGATCGTCACCGCCGGCAGTGGCCGTGGCGGCTGATCCGCCCGGCCCCTGCGCGAAGAAGCTTTGCAGCGCCGCCGCCTGATCTTCGGTCAGCGTGCCGGCCGACACCTGATCCGCAATCAGCGAATCGACCCTGTCCTTCATCTCGGACAGATCGAGGCGCGACGTGCTTCCGCTGGCGGATGACGAGCGTGCGCTGTCGACCGAATCCAGCGCGGTTTCCAGGGCGTCGCCGTCGACCTCCGACAGCGACCCCGCCTCCATAGCGGCGCCGATCTTGCGATCCATCAACGCGCGAGGCGAGGGCGGCATGTTCATGTTATAACTATTGATACTGGTCATGATTGAAGTCCCCACTTCGTTTCAGCAGGGCCATCATGCCGACAAGGTCTAAAAAAACCTTGTATTTCAATGATGTAATTTATTGAAATATAAGCGCTACAGTTTCCAGGCGATGGCTGGAAGCCTTACGCGGATCAGGCCTTTTCCAGCGTGCATTGCAGCGGATGCTGATTCTGCCGGGCAAAATCCATCACCTGATTAACCTTGGTTTCGGCCACTTCATAGCTGAAAATGCCGCATATGCCGACGCCGCGCTGATGGACGTGCAGCATCACCCGCGTCGCCTCCTCCATGTCCATACGGAAGAAGCTTTGCAGCACATGAACGACGAACTCCATCGGGGTATAGTCGTCATTGAGCATCAGCACCTTGTAGAGCGAGGGCTTCTTGGTGCGGGTACGGGTGCGGGTGGCGATACCGACGCTGGGGCCGCCGGGGCCTTCGCCCTGATCGTCCGGATCCTGGCCGGCCATGGTGACGGGGCCTGCATGGGATGGGGTGAAGCTGTTCATGATGCTCGAGGATATGGCGATTTGCCGCTCCATGGCAAGGGGTGGGGCGGTCGATCCACCGGCCGGCACCAATAATTCAACGTTAACGTGAAAGGGGCGCCGCCTTCCATCCGGAAAGCGACGCCCCTTTCAGGCTATGATTGGAAAAGCGCGGCCGATCAGGCGGCCAGCGACTTCACCTTGTCGGTCACCAGCGTCATGCGAGCGGTCAGCGGCTGGGCCACGTCGCCGGCCAGCTTGATGAAGGCTTCGCTGTTCTTGGCGGCTTCCTTGGTGAACTCGTCGAAGCTGCTGGAGAAAAGCTGGCTCTGCAACTGGAAGAATTCGGTCGGCGTCTTCACGGTCGAGAAGCTCTTGAACGAAGCAGTGGCCTTCTCGAAGTTCTTCTTGCTGTAGTCGACAGCTTCCTGGCCGAGCGTTTCGATGCCCTTGGCAGCGATCTTGCCCGATTCGACCAGCGCTTCGACATTGCCCTTGGCGATGTCGCTCAGTTCTTCGATCGCCTTGGTCGACTTTTCGACATGGCCCTTCGCCTTCTCGTTGAAGTCCGCATAGGCGGTTTCAAACTTGGCCTTGGTTTCTTCGGCGAACTTCTTTCCGGTTTCGATAACGTCGGTCATGCTCTTGGTTCCTTCTGCGGGCAGCGGCTGGGTCGCGATGGGTTCGGCCTTTGCGATCAGGCTCTCTGTGGTTTCGAATGTCGACGAAGGCGTCGGGGTCGGCGTGGGAGCCGGTGTCGGGGTAGGCGTCGGCGCGGGAGTTGGCGTCGGCGTCGGCGTCGGCGTCGGCTCCTTCTGCGGATTGGTATCGATCGGCTTCACCGCCGCCGAAATCGCAGCCGGCTTTTTGGGCGCCGGCTTCTTTACCGGTGCGCTGCCGATTGCCGATTCAGCCGCCTTGAGCGCCTCTGTCGCCGACAGGGTCGTCGAACCAGTCTTGCCACGTGGGCTGACTTTCGGGGTCTTCGGTGACACAGCCATGACCATCCTCCGTTTGTTGCACTGCACAATAAGCTTTTCGCACCGCAACTGCAATAGTTATTGTGCAGTGCAACAAAATTGACATGGACGGTCCACCCGCTTTTCCGCACAATCGGTCGAAAAGGCGAAAAAACCGAGCCTTAGCCGTTTCTTATCGAGCCTTCACGTAACGACCCGGCGCATCCTCGATGGCCTTCAGGCGCCCTTTGCCGGGCTGGCGCGCGCCTGTGGCCGGCACCTGGCGCGAATCACGCTGTTCGATCCAGGCGCGCCAGTCGGGCCACCAGCTGCCCTTGGTCTCGGTCGCGGCCGCCAGGAAATCCGCCAGCGTTGCCTGCGGCTCGGCGGAGGCCCAATATTGATATTTGTTCGCTGCCGGCGGATTGACCACGCCAGCAATGTGGCCCGAACCGGCCAGCAGGAAGCGCATCGGCCCGGACAGATTTTCCGTCAGCTTCCACACGCTTTCCAGCGGCGCGATATGATCCTCCCGACCAGCCTGGACATAGGCCGGAGTCTGGACCTTGGTGAGGTCGATCGGCGTGCCGTCCACGCTGATTGCGCCGGGCACCACCAGCAAATTGTCGCGATAAAGCTGGGTCAGGTACGATTGGTGCCAGCGCGCCGGCAGGTTGGTCGTATCGCCATTCCAGTAGAGCAGGTCGAAGGGCGGATAATCCATGCCGAGCAGGTAATTGTTGACGACATAGTTCCAGATCAGGTCGCGCCCGCGCAGCAGGTTGAAGGTCGCGGCCATGTAGCGCCCGTCGAGGAAGCCCTTGGACGAGAGCTGTTCGACCATCTTCATCTGCTCGTCATCGATAAACAGGGTCAGGTCGCCGGCCTGGCTGAAATCGACCTGAGCCGTGAAGAAGGTGGCGCTGGCGACCTTGTTCCCCTGCCCGCGCGCCGCCAGCAACGCCAGCGTCGCCGCCAGCGTGGTCCCGGCCACGCAATAGCCGATCGTATGGACGCTCTCCACATTCAGCAGGTCGCGCACCGTGTCGATCGCGTCGATCTGGCCGCGCAGGATATAATCATCCCACGCGAGATCCTTCATCGACGCATCGGCCGATTTCCACGACACCAGGAAGACGCTGATCCCCTGATCCACCGCCCATTTGACAAAGCTCTTCTCCGGCGAGAGGTCGAGAATGTAGAAGCGGTTGATCCACGGCGGGAAGATGATGAGAGGCGTTTCCAGCACCGTTTCCGTGGAGGGCGCATAATGGATCAACTGATAGAGCGGGGTTTCGTGGATGACCTTGCCCGGCGTCGCGGCGATGTTGCGGCCCAGTTCGAACTGGGTGCCATCGGTATGGGTCAGTTGCCCCTTCTCCATGTCGGCCAGCATGTGTTTCAGGCCCTTGACCAGATTCTCGCCGCCGCTCTCGATCGTCTTGCGCATGACGATCGGGTTGGTCAGCGGAAAGTTGGAGGGCGACAGCGCATCGAGCATGCCGGTGGTCGTGAAACGCAGCTTTTGTTTCACCTTGGGATCGACGCCATCAACCGCATCAGTCAGCCGCGTCAGATAGTCCGAGACGAGCAGATAGCTTTGCCGGATCAGGTCGTAAAAAGGATGCTCGGTCCAGGCCGGGTCGGCAAAGCGGCGATCGCGCGCCGCCGCCGGGCTGCCGACCGGGGCG
>JAGVJS010000335.1 GCA_020051025.1 Sphingobium sp.
CGCTCTTCCGATCTCCAGCCCGTCCGGCCCGCGCAGCGCCGCATCCAGCACGACGGCACCGACCGGCGCGCTGGTCAGGGCGTTGTAAATATCATGGGCCGACGCCGCCGGCAGGGCGCGAAAACCGCTCTGCTCCAGATATTCGCGTATCTTCTGTCGCAGATCCTGATGCGTCTCTGCGACCAATATCAGCGGTGGGCTCATACGCCTTTCACAGCGCCCTTGGCCAGCGCCTGCACGCCGTCCCGTTCATTGACCAGTACGGCGCGATCCTGCCGCGCGACGGCTACCGCTTCGACGGAACGATCCGTCGCATAGCGCGCGACCTGATAGGGCGCGACAGGGGATGTCGCCTGCGCGGTCACCGCGCGGTTCACGCTGATGTCGGCCTGCCAGACGGGGATGGCGCCGCGATTGGCGAAGCGCGGTTCGACGTCCCGCCGGTTGATGGTCGGTTGAGCCTGATAGCTGGCCATATAGGCCTGCGTGCCATGAGCGATAACGGTGCCGGGGATGGTGCTGGGGGCAACGGCAAGCGCCGCCACGCTGGATGCCAGGATCAGGAACATGGGCTTCTCCTCTGCGACATGGACGATCTGCGCCATCTTGGCCGGGCAGATGCGGATAGCAGACGGATTAAGACTGGCAAATGTCTCCCTAATTTGTCAGACGTAACAAATCATTGCCAAAGCCCGGCTCCAAGCAATGATTCATTGCGCTGCCAGCAACACCGGCGCAGGCGGCACGGCGCCACGAACATGCGCAATCAGCGCGGACAGCCACAGCGCGTCACCCGCTGCACGATGCCGGGTCGCCCCCTGCCCGTCGGCAAAGGCGACAGCAGCGCCGACGCGCACCTCGTCCGCCTGCTCTTCATCGAACAGGGTCGTGACATGCTGGATGCTAAAGGGCGACGGCGCGCCCGCCGCGGCGGCCAGTGTGTCGAGCCAATATTGATCGATCAGGCTGTCGGCGACGACACGGCGCCCCTGGGTCATGGCGACCAGTTCGGCCAGCACCACCGATGCGGGCAGCCCTTCCCGCGCAATGCGCTCGCGGCTCAGGCCATGAAGCGCTTCGGCTTCCGGCGTCCAGTCCCAGCCGGCCCAGTCGTCATGCGGGCGAATCAACCAGCTGCGCGACAGGCCACCATCCGCTATTCCCACTTCGATCGGGAAGGACCGTCCATGGCGCGGCAGGCAGGACGCCTCGAAATCGATAGTCATGATGTGCAAGGCACGGCTCCATATGATCGCACGGCCTGCCCTCTCCAGCATGTGCCATACGTTTATCTATGCGCCCCTTTCGCCCTGAACTATGTCATGGCGAAGTCAATCGCCACCCCCTTCAGCAAAAATCATATGGGGCGAAGCAGGCGTGCGGCGAAAGGCGCGACGGCGCCGGCATTGTCTGCTAGGCAACGGAAACCAAAGGGAAACATAATCTCATGACCGTTGTCGCCGCCTATCTCTATCGCCACGGTCAGCGGGTCCGCCCGGTGGCCATCGAAGAGCGGGTCCATTGCGCGCCCGACAAGTCCGAATTCATCTGGATCGGCGTCGCCGATCCGACCGAGGCGGAGATGCAGATATTGGCCTGCACCTATGGCCTGCACCCGCTGGCGGTGGAGGATGCGATCAAGGCGAACCAGCTGCCCAAGATCGATATTTATGGCGACCAGCTGTTCGTCGTCACGCGCACCGCCCATGTCGAGGGCGACGCCATCTGCTATGGTGAAACCGCCCTGTTCGTCGGCCCCAACCATATCATCAGCGTCCGCCATGGATCGGCCCGCGCGCATCTGGCGCTGCGCGAGGAGCTGGAGGCGGTGCCGTCGCGCCTCGCGCAGGGGGTGGATTATGTGCTGCACGCCATCCTCGACTTCATCGTCGATGGCTATCTGCCGATCATCGAAGGGGTAGAGGAAGAGGTGCTGGAGATGGAGCATCAGATGATCGATCATTTCCTGCGCCGCGACGACATCACCCGCATCTTCAGCCTGCGCCGCCAGTTGATCCGGTTCCAACGCATCCTGGTGCCGATGCAGGAGGTGGCGACCAAGTTCGTGAAAATGGACCTGCCCTGCATCGACCCGGAAGCCCGCCCCTATTTCAGCGACGTGCGCGACCATGTCCGCCGGGTGCAGACAATGGTGGACGACCTGCGCGAAATTCTGAACAGCGTGTTCGAATCCAGCAATCTGCTGGAACAACAGCGCACCGGCGATATCACCCGGCAACTGGCCGCATGGGCCGCAATCCTGGCCGTGCCGACCGCGATCGCCGGCATTTACGGCATGAATTTCGAGCATATGCCCGAACTCAGGAGCCTGTACGGCTATCCGGTGGTGCTGGGCGTGATCGCGACGGTCTGCACCCTGCTCTACGCCCGCTTCAGGAAGCTGAAGTGGCTGTAGTCGGCGGCGGCGCGACCGATTCGCGAATCACCAGTTCGTGTGGCAGATAATCGTTCACCCGCTCCGCATTACCGGCTCCGCCGCGGGCGAGACTGATCGCCATCGTCGCCGCCTGCGCCGAAATCTGCTTGCCCGGATGCCTGACTGTGGTGAGCGACGGCCAGATTTTTACCGCAATCGGGGTATCGTCGAACCCCACCACCGACAGGTCGCGCGGCACGTCCAGCCCGCGCCGGTGCGCCAGTGAGACGATTGCGGCGGCCATGTCGTCATTGCTGGCAAAGATGGCGGTCGGGCGATCGGCAAGGTCCAGCAATGCCTCCCCGGCGGCCAGCCCCGATTCGAAGCTCATATCGCCGCTCACAATCAGTTCCGGCCGGACCGGCAGGCCAGCCTCGCGCAGCGCGGCCTGATAACCTTCGCAGCGGGTACGGTGGATCAGGTGGCCAGCCCCCCCACGGATGAAGCCGATGCCCCGATGGCCGATGCCGATCAGATAGGCGGTCATGTCGCGCGCCGCGCCGAAATCGTCGATCCGCACGCAATGATCGCCGGGCAGCGCATCGCCCGGCGACATCGCCACCACCGGCACCGAAAAATCGCGGGTCAGGCCATGACGATTGGCGACCTCGCAATAGGGCGGGACGATCAGGATGGCATGGGCACCATTTTCCACCAGCCCCTGCATCTGCTGCGCAATCTCGTTCGGATCGCCGCTTTCCAGCGGCCGCAACAGTAATTGCGCGCCCAGCCGACTGGTCGCATCCAGTGCGCCGACCAGAATGGAACTGAGAAACGCATTTTCGATGTTGCGATAGAGCAGGCCGATGCGCGTCGCGCTGGCGCTGGCGAGCGAGCGCGCCGCCATATTGGGCACATAATTGAGTTCGCGCACCGCTGCCATCACGGCGTCGCGCGTGGTTTGCCGCACCTTCGGACTGTTGTTGAGGACGTTGGACACGGTCATGGCCGACACGCCCGCATGATCGGCGACGGTCTGAATGGTGATGGCCTGGCTGGCACGACGCCCCGAACGGGCCATGATCGACGACTCCCTGACGGGCGCACCCCGCGCCTCTGCCGCCTGTTTAACGCTATATTTCGGATGGTTGCAAATGGCGGCAATGACACCTGTGGCAAAGAATCCGCAGTTTTCCAGAAAAATGTAGCGCTAAAATATTGCTGTTGACATCAAAACGGCGTGGGAAGATTTAGCGCTACAACCAAACGGACAACCGTTGGTGAGATTTGAGTTTGTACGACCGCGCGTCAGCACAGACGCGGATTAGGGGAGGATATATGCGTTTTTCCAAGACCATGACGTTGCGCCGCGCCG
>JAGVJS010000427.1 GCA_020051025.1 Sphingobium sp.
CTTCCGATCTAGCGCAGTGACCAGCAGCGGTCCGGCGCCTTCAGTAATGCGGGTTGCATCCTGATGCGCGCCGTCCAGCGTCGTGCGCAGCCGTTCCACCAGTTCGCGATTGGCCTCCAGCCCGCCTTGCGTGCTTTCCAGCCATTCGGTCAGGCGACTGCCCTGACCGCGCAGCATTTCCTCCGCCTCTTCGGTGCGCCCGACCAGCGCTTCCGAAATCGCCTCCAGCCGCTCCATTTCCGGGGTT
Source organism: Sphingobium sp. (assembly GCA_020051025.1). GTDB lineage: Bacteria > Pseudomonadota > Alphaproteobacteria > Sphingomonadales > Sphingomonadaceae > Sphingobium. The sequence goes on from JAGVJS010000427.1 coordinate 248, forward strand.
GTGCTGCCAAGCAGGGCGCGGCTCTGCTGCAAACGTGCGTCGAACCGATCCAATGCCTGAGGATAGGTTTCGTCCAGTTCGCGCACGCTGGAATCCAGCGCAACCAGCAGCGTCTCCGCGCATCCGATCAACTTTTCAGCGGTCATGCCGCCCGTCGCCAGTGCGGCGTCGATTCGCTGGGTTTCCAGTGTCATGCGCATCAATGCGCCGGTCAGCCGCTCGCCGCGCGCCAAGGCGCTGTCTTCCAGCGCCGCAAAACGGTCTTCGGTGGTTGTGATGGTTTCCAGCAGGCTGCCGTGCAGGCTGGTCATCAGGCTGCGCTGGCCTTCGATCACATCGTTGATCTGGTGCAGGCGACTTTCCACATCGCAGATCGTGTCGCTGAGGCCGTTGACCGTCTCGTCGCCGATTGCGGTCAGGCTTTCGCGGGAGCGGGCGATCAGCGCATCGAGCGTCGCCGTCTGGCTGTTCAGGCCGCCATCGGTGATGGCCAGCGTTTCCTGCGCACGCTGTAGCGCCGCGTCGAGGCGACGACGCAGGTCGGTTTCCATCGCCTCCATGTCGCGTTCCAGGATGGTCAGCGCATCTTCGCTGGCCTGACCGATGCCCTTTTCAGCAGCGGTAACGAGGGTTTCCAGCGCTTCGGCGCGGCGGGTGAGCGCATCGTCCGTGGTTGTCAGCAAAGTTTGTACGGTGCGTTGGACACCCTCGAAACGCGAACGCACGGCGGCTTCGGTGGCGTCAAGCTCTTCGGCCAGGGTGCGGCGCACCTGCTGGCCGCTGTCTGCCATATTGCTCTGGACCGTTTCGATCATGGACGTCAGCGCGGCGGCGTGCGCTTCGATATCCTGCCGACTATGTTCCATCGCGTGCCGCGCGCCCTGGGCCGTCGCGTCGATCCGGCCCGATGCGATATCGGCCATGCCGGTCACTTCTGCGGAGGCCGACCGCGTCGCTTCCTGCATCTGCGTCAGCTGGCTCGCCAGGCTCTTGGTCGCTGCCAGCGTGCGCGCGCGCGCGTCGTCGGACAGTTCGCCCAGTGCATGCAGTCGCGCCTCCAGCGTGTCGATCCGCTCCGCCAGCGCATGACCGTTGTCCATCATCTGCGCGGTCATCCGACTGGTGCGATCTTCCAGTTCGGGAATCGAACCGATCAACTGGTCCATGCGCGAGACGAGCGCCATGGCGGCTCGTTCAGCGGTCTCGGCCTTGTCCGCTGTCGTCTGGGCGCGACCTGCGATCAATTCTGCGGACGCTTCCATATTGCTGCTGGCGGCAGCGCCATAGCTGTCGAGCAGTTCGGCCTGATCCTGCATCGACTGTCGGGCCGCTTCCAGTTGCGTGCTGATCCGGCCGAGACGCAGTTCCAGCAGATCCGCCTCCGTCCGCAGCGCGCGCGCGGTATCGAGATAGCGGCGCGATTCGGTACGGCTGTTGCGCACCAGCAGGAGATAGGCCACGGCCAGCAGGATCAAAGGGATGGCGATGGTGACGACGGCATTGGCCCAGGCGACGGGGCCTGCGGCCAGATCGCCCGACGTCGCGATGGCCCAGCCGGCAAAGCCGATCCAGCCAATCGCCAGCACAGCCAAGGCCCAGCGTATCTGCTTCACCGTCGGCGCATCGGCGCCTTCTGTCACTTCACTTTCGTCTATGTCGAGAACCGCCTGTTTCAAAAGCAAGATATCGTCCATCTGCGACTCGTTGCCGGTCGCGGTTTGTTCGTCTCGCCAGAACTCGACGATGGTGCTGCCCCCTGTCATGCCCTTATCCTAGCATCTTTTCCGGCTGCGGAAATGCCCTGTTACCAAAACTTAACGCAAGCCCGATAGCGTCTGTCCCATGTCCTATGATCCTGGCGCCCTTCATGCCGCTCTGGCAGCAGCCGTTGGCGATGACAGCGCATTGATCGCCGATCTGCGCGTCGCCTTTATGGAAAGCGCTTCCCGGCAGGTCGATCTTCTGGGGCGGGCGCGGTGCGATGCCAATTGGGAATTGGCGGCATGGCGATTGAAGGGGTTGGCGGCCAGTTTCGGCCTGACCGCGCTGATGGCGTTGGCGGATGAGGCTGCGGCATCGGCGCCAGGTGATCCGCGGGTGCTGCGCAAGCTACAGGCCGCATTGCAGGGGCTGGACCAGGCCTGACCGTTTAGGTGTATGGTGCGGCTTGCGCGAAACGCGCGGCCTTGCGAAAAGGTCGCCGCACAACAATCGGGTCATAAACGTAACAATATGAGTTTCGCCGCAATTCTGAGCGCCAGTCGGGCGTCTGGCGATTCGCCCCCTGGTTTGCGCGCGAGCCTTTATTTTGCCGGCCAGACGCTGGTGGAATATCAAGCGCGCCAAGCAGCCCAGGCCGGCGCTGATCGCATCATGATATTGGTGAGTGTCATCACCCCCGCCTTGTCGCAAGCCGTTGATCGATTGAGCGCCGATGGTATTGCGGTGGCGCTGGTGCGCGACATGGTGTCGATGGTGCGCGATGCGCCTCAGGACAGTGACGTATTGCTGGTGGCGGACGGTGCGATCGTGTCTCAGGCCCATTTCGACGGCATGGGCGCGGCGGACGGTAATGTTATGCTGGTCACCGATGACAGTCGTGCCAGCACGCCGTTCGAGCGGGTCGATGCGGGACAGCGCTGGGCAGGACTGGCGCGGATCAGCCCGGATTTGTTGTTTGGCACGCTCGATATGATCGGCGACTGGGATCTGGCACTTACTCTGGTCCGCGCGGCGGTGCAGAAGGGCGCGCGACGCATCACAGTGCCGCAAGACGATCTGTTGGAAGGGCGGGTTGCGCTGGTGGAAACGCAGGCGCAGGCTGATCTGGTGGCACAGGCGGTAACGGCCGTTGGGGCAGCGCAGGCGCAGGCTCGTGGCGGTATCGAGCATTATCTGCTCGCGCCGCTGGCGCGGATCGTCAGTCCTTCGCTGATGCGGATGCAGGTGCCGGCGTTGCAAGTGCGGATCGCCGCAATCGCGTTGGGCGCAGTGGCGCTGGTACCGATCGAGCTAAGCTGGCCATTGACCGGCTTCTTCCTGCTGATGGGGGGCCTGCTGTTGTCGGAAATCAGCGACCGTTTGGGTGACTTGGCGTTGCGCGCACCGTTGATGAACTGGCTGGCCTTCTGCGTGCCGGCGATGGTGTTGGTAGGTATGGTCTTTGCCGGCGGTACGACCATGGCCGCTGATCTGGCACTATTGCTTGGCATAGTCATGCTCGCGGATCGCTGGGGACGGACCGGCGCGACGCGACCATGGATGATTTTTACGCCGGGTACAGCGTTGCTGTTGCTGATACTGACCGGCTTCGTGGGAATGATGGCGCAGGGTTTTCGCACCGCTATATTGCTGGCGATCGGCTCCCTTGCCGCCATGTTGTTGCGCAGGCCGAATAAGTGATTTTCCCAGGCACGGTTTAGTGCATTTTAAGGACGTGGGATTATGCTGGTCGGCATGAGCGCCCATTCGTCCCCTACCGGCATGGCCAGCGACCGGCCGATGGCGCGCGCCATGGCGGGTCAGTCGGCCGTCCCTGTCGGCCACGCCATTGATCTGGCTTTCTTCTTTCCCGACGAGTCGCAGGCACGGCCCGACGCTTTGATCGCCGAGACGCGGCGCCATATGGGCGGTTGCATCGCGGCGATTGAAATGGCCATGCGCCTTCGGCTGGAGCAGGCGCCCGATATCGCGGCAGCGCTGGATCGCTGGCCAGCGCCGGTTGCCTGGTCGATGGTGCGGGCACATCCCACTTTGCTTGGTCCTGATCTTCTGGCGCATATGCAGATGCGCGCCGGCGTGACGCTGATGCTCCGGCAGTTCGGGCAGGCCGATTTCGAACAACTGGATGAGGGACAGGGCGACCTGATCCCCGCGACGGATGATCCTGAACTGGGGGAAGCGCTGTCGGCGCTGGCGCTGGCGGAGGGGCGCTGGCTCGCACTTGCCGGTGAGGATGCGCCGATGAAGCCGGATCTCCCGGTCGAATATTTTGCCGATCTGGTCTGGACCGTTGCGGCTTGCCTGAATGTCGTGGCCCAGCGCACTATGCTGGACGGAGGCGAAGGATCGTTGGTGGCGTTCGATCGGTCGGGCTGGGCGCTGCTGCGCGACCATGACGAAGAGGCTTGCCCAATCGCGCAGGCGGACAGGCTGGTGCGACAGATGGGCGAGCGTGCGGATGCGCCTGAATTGCTCGGCGCCTTACTGGGGCAGCGACGTTTTCTTTTGTTTGCGGCCGTGGCAGCGCGACGCTTGCGGATGGATAGCCGTCAGTTGGTGGCGATGCTGGTCATGGGACCGGTGGCGCACCTGGCCAGCCTGTGCCGTGCCCTTGGTGGATCGGCAGGGGATTATCGGATTCTGTTGCTGGCGCTACGCCCGGTGCGGCCGTTTCTGTCGGACGCAGCAATCGTTGCGGAAGCCGAGCGCTATCAGGGCGTGAGCGAACAGCGCGCCGATAGCGTGATCAACGTCTTGCGTACATCGCCTGACCTGCGTGCCAAGCTCGATCATTTCCATGCGGTGACCGGCACATGAGCATATTGCCGCCGGCTATCGTCCGTGCCAGCTTGTCCCTTGATGGTCGTCTGCTGAGCGCGGACGCATCCTTGCTGGCCTTGCAGCAAGAGGCGGGGGCAGATCTCGGCGAAGCCTTCGCCGTGCCGCAACTGGTGGCGATCACCCGGTTGGCCGCGCGACTGGGCGTCCTGGTGTCACGTCCCGTAGTCGCAGCGGCACAACGCGGCGATATCGACATGTGGGTGCGGGCCAAACCCGATGATCAGGGCGTCAGCCTGTCGATCGTGGACTGGCGCGAGCGCCCGTCCGTGCCGGTGCCCCCCGACGATGGTCGGCGTGAGGCAGATATCGCGGCTCTGACAGATGGCTGGACCTGGCAGATCGACACCCAATTGCGGTTCCAGATGGTGCTGGCCGGGGGCGGTGACGGTGGGGCACTGCCGGCCAGTCCGCCAGTGCCGGGCGCGCGTTTCTCCAGCTATTTTCAATTGGAGGCGGATAGCGATGGCGACATGGCGATGTTGCGCGGCTTTGCCCAGCGGCGCGCCTTTCGCGATCAGCAGGCGATCGTGGCGGGGGACGGCAACAGCCGTGTTCGCCTGTCGGCCTTTCCGATGTTCGATCATGCGGGCCAGTTGACCGGCTATCGGGGTACGGCCTTCCCACTGGAGAAAGCCGCTGTCGCACCTTTGGCGGAAGAGGCACCGCTTTCCATCTATCCGGCGGAGTTCGGGCGCCGGCTGGATCGTTCGCTGCGCCAGCCTTTGGGCCGGATCATCGCCAATGCCGATACGATCAGCGCGCAACTGGAAGGGCCGTTGCGTCCGGATTATGCCGGTTATGCCAATGATATCGCTGCCGCAGGCCGGCATCTGATGGCGCTGGTCGATGACCTGGCCGATTTGCAGGCGATCGACCGGCCCGATTTCAGTGTGGTTGCCGAAGAGGTGGACCTGGCCGATCTCGGCCGTCGCGCCGCGGGTTTGCTGGCGGTCAAGGCGCTTGATCGGCGGATCACGATCATCGCGCCGGGCCCGGATGCGAGCTTGCCGGCTATCGGCGAGTTTCGCCGAATCCTGCAAATCTTGGTGAACCTGATCGGCAATGCCGTCCGCTATTCGCCCGAAGGGACTGAAGTGCGCGTGGCGACGGAGTGGGAAAGCGGTCAGGCACGCATTGCCGTGATCGACCAGGGCGCTGGCGTGGCGATGGCCGACCGCGAGCGCATCTTCGAGAAGTTCGAGCGACTGGGCCGGGACGATGCTAGTGGCAGCGGCCTTGGTCTCTACATATCCCGTCGCCTGGCCCGAGCTATGAAGGGGGACATCTGCATTGGCGGTGCGCCGGGCGAGGGCGCCCGCTTCATCCTCTCGCTGCCGGTCGGCAGCTAAACATCTTCGCATAAAAAAAACGGCGCCCGGTTGAGGCGCCGTTCTTTATCACGATGGTCTGGCGCTGTTAGCGCTTGTCGACCGGCACATAGTCGCGCTGCGTCGGGCCGGTGTAGAGCTGACGCGGGCGGCCGATCTTCTGCGCTGGGTCCGAAATCATTTCGTTCCACTGCGCGACCCAGCCGACGGTGCGGGCGAGCGCGAAGAGCACGGTGAACATTTCGGTCGGGAAGCCGATGGCCGACAGGATGACGCCCGAGTAGAAGTCGACATTCGGGTAGAGCTTCTTCTCGACGAAATAGGGATCGTTGAGTGCGATCTGCTCCAGTTCCTTGGCGACGTCGAAGACCGGGTCGTTGACGCCCAGCTTTTCCAGCACGTCCTTCGCGGTCTTCTGCATCACGGTCGCGCGCGGATCGTAATTTTTGTAAACGCGGTGGCCAAAGCCCATCAGGCGGAACGGATCGTCCTTGTTCTTGGCGCGGGCGATATATTCCGGGATGCGATCAACGGTGCCGATTTCGCGCAGCATGTTGAGCGCGGCTTCGTTGGCACCGCCATGCGCCGGACCCCACAGGCAGGCGATGCCGGCCGCGATGCAGGCGAACGGATTGGCGCCCGACGAACCGGCAAGGCGCACGGTCGAGGTCGAGGCGTTTTGTTCATGGTCGGCATGCAGGATGAAAATCTTGTCCATCGCGTCCACGATCACCGGATCCGGCTCATATTCTTCCGCCGGGACCGAAAAGGTCATGCGCAGGAAGTTGGCGGTGTAGGACAGGTCGTTGCGCGGATAGACGAAGGGCTGACCGACGCTGTACTTGTAGGCCATGGCCGCGATCGTCGGCATCTTGGCGATCAGACGGTGGCTCGCAATGCGGCGCTGTTCCGGATCGTTTATGTCGGTCGAGTCGTGATAGAAGGCCGACAGGGCGCCGACCACGCCAACCATGATGGCCATCGGGTGGGCGTCGCGGCGGAAACCGCGGAAGAAGGCGGTCAACTGTTCATGCACCATGGTGTGGCGCGTGATGGTGTTGGTGAATTCGGCCAGTTCCTTCTCCGACGGCAGTTCGCCGTTCAGCAGCAGGTAGCAGACTTCCATGAAGCTGGATTCTTCGGCCAACTGGCCGATCGGATAACCACGGTGCAGCAGGACGCCTTCGTCACCGTCGATGTAGGTGAGGCCCGATTCACAGCTGGCGGTCGAGGTGAAACCCGGATCATAGGTGAACATGCCGGTATTGGCGTAGAGCTTGCGAACGTCGATGACCTGCGGACCAACGGTGCCATCCATGATGGCATAGTCCTTGGCTTCTCCCCCAACGGTCAGGTTGGCTGTGTTATCCGACATATTTTTCTCCTTGTACGTCATCAACCGGCCGTTGCGTGCCCTGCGGCGGCCAGTCGTTCCAAGCTTTCCTCTTTCCCCAGAAGGAAGAGGACATCAAAAATGCCTGGCGAGGTCGTTCGACCGGTGAGCGCCGCACGAAGCGGCTGCGCCACCTTGCCCAGTCCCAGGCCGGCATCCTCTGCCACGCGGCGTATCACGTCTTCGATCGCTTCGACCGTCCAGGACTGAACGGATTGGAGAGCGTCGGCTGTCTTGTCGAGCAGCGCGCGCGCGGAGTCGTCTAGCAGAGCAGCAGCCTTCTCGTCAAAATCGAGCGGGCAACTTTTGAACAGAAATTCTGCTCCCTCGGCAATTTCATTAAGGTTCTTGGCCCGAGGCTTCAGCGAGGCCATCGCCTGGGTCAGGAGCGTAAGATCGGTATCCGATATAGCGATTTCAAGGCGCTTTTCGACCCGCGGCGCAACCAATGTCGCCAGCCGCGCATCGTCGGCTTCGCGGATGTAATGGCCGTTCAGATTTTCCAGCTTCTTGATGTCGAAGCGCGAAGGCGAGCGGCCGATGCCGATGATGTCGAACAGTTCGATTGCGCGGTCGATCGCGATGATTTCCTCGTCGCCGTGGCCCCAGCCGAGGCGCAGCAGATAGTTGAGCACCGCTTCGGGCAGCATTCCCATCTCGTCGCGATAGGCGTCGACACCCAGCGCGCCGTGGCGCTTGGACAGTTTTGCGCCGTCCGATCCGTGGATCAGCGGGATATGGGCATAAATCGGCTCTTCCCAATTCATCGCCCTGATGATGCTGAGTTGTCGGAAGGCGTTGTTGAGGTGATCGTCGCCGCGGATCACATGGGTGACGCCCATGTCGTGATCGTCGACCACCACAGCCAGCATATAGGTTGGGGTGCCGTCCGACCGGAGCAGGATCATGTCGTCCAGTTCCGCATTTTGCACGACCACGCGGCCCTGCACAGCATCCTCGATTACGGTTTCGCCGTCGCGGGGCGCCTTGATGCGGATGACGAAGGGTGCGCCTTCGGGCGCATCTTCGGGGGAACGGTCGCGCCAGCGGCCGTCATAGCGCATCGGCTGCTTGGCGGCGCGCTGCTGCTCGCGCAGTTCCGCCAGTTCTTCGGGCGTGGCGTAGCAGCGATAGGCATGGCCGGCTTCAAGCAACTGGTTGGCAACTTCGGCGTGACGTGGGGTGCGCTCAAACTGGAACACGGCCGGTTCGTCGCCGCCCAGACCCAGCCATTCCAGACCGTCGAAGATGGCGGCCACGGCTTCCTCAGTGGAGCGGGCGCGATCAGTGTCCTCGACGCGGAGCAGGAACTTGCCACCATGGTGGCGCGCGAACAACCAGTTGAAGAGGGCGGTGCGGGCGCCGCCAATGTGGAGGAACCCGGTCGGGGACGGGGCGAAACGGGTCACCACCGGCTTGTTCATTCCCGTTGCACTTACCGTCATATTCTTCGACATTCGCCCTAGCTTACCCATGGATGCGACGCCCCCTAGCATGGCTTTTGAGCCACGACAAACCTCCCTTGGTCGGAGGCTGGCGGCGCTGTCCCGAAGCGGGCTGGAAGCGGTAGAAAGCTGGCTGGAATGCGAGCGTGAGCAGATCGGCCTGTGGGTGCCGATCGCGCTGGGTGGGGGCATCGCGGCCTGGTTCATCCTGCCCCATGCCATGACATGGCTGGCCTTCTGCTGTGGCGCGTTGGCGCTGGCCTGCCTGGGCGTGATGTTGCCGGATGGCGGGCGATTGCGGCGCATGCTTGTCGCGGGCGCAATATTGGCTTGCATGGGGTGCCTGCTGGTGTGGGGCAAGGCGGTAGATCGGAAGAGCACAC
>JAGVJS010000054.1 GCA_020051025.1 Sphingobium sp.
GCCGGCCCGGTCGGTGACGGCGATCGCCATGCTGGACGCATCGGCAGCGGCGCGGGCGACGGTCCAGTCGGGCGTGGCTTCGCGGTCCGAAATCTGCGGCGGATAAAGATGCTGATACCAGGTCAGCAAGGCGGCGGCAGTGAGAATGGTCGCACCGAAGCCGGCGGCCAGCGGCCAGCTGCCCACGGCATAGAGGACAAGCGCGGCCGACGCCAGCGCCGCCAGAACCAGCAGCGGCAACGCCAGACGCGAGCGCGGCTGGATCAGCCAGGCCTCTTCACCTCTTCTCAAACCCGATTTCCTGCTTTTGGTACAAAAACGCGCAGGCGTCAGCCGCCCGTCGCCTTCTCCAATGCGCCGCTTTTATGGACCTTGCCAATCCTCAATTTGCGCGCCTGCCATTTCCGGCCCATGCGGCGGCGCCAGAACCAGTCGGCGACCACATAGCCGATCACGGCACTGGCAAGCGAGATGAGGAAGAGGCCGATCAACATGGCCGGCGCGGCTTCGGAGAGCAGCCATGTCGTCCACTGGCTGACCGAGGCATGGCCATCGACCAGCGCCATGAAGCCGGTCGCATCGGCGCTGCGACCGAGTATCCAGTTGCCGAGCCATACCGACGCCATCAGGATGAGCGGGGTGGTCGCGGGGTTGGAGAGGAAGGTCATCGCCGCCGCTACCGGAATATTGGCGCGAAAAGGCAGTGCGAGCAGCGCGGCGCCGGCAATCTGGATGCCGGGGATCAGCAGGAAGATGCCAACGAACAGGCCCAGCGCCACGCCCCGCGGCACCGAACGACGGGTGAAGCGCCAGAGCGAGGGCTCCAGCACGCGATGGGCGACGGGGGCGAGGATGCGGCTCTTTTCCAGCGATTCGCGGGTCGGGGCATTGGCATGCCACCAACGGGTGAGCCGATTGTCCATGGGATCAGCCCTTGTCCCGCATGATGCGCTGCTGATCCCGCTTCCAGTCGCGATCCTTGATCGTTTCGCGCTTGTCGTGATTCTGCTTGCCCTTGGCCAGCGCCAGTTCGATCTTGGCCCGGCCCGTGCTGTTGAAATAGATCATCAGCGGCACCAGCGTCATGCCCTTGCGCGACACGGCGCTGTGCATCTTCTCGATCTCGCGCTCATGCAGCAGCAGCTTGCGGGGGCGGCGCGGTTCGTGATTTTCGCGGTTGCCATGGCTATATTCGGGGATGTTGCTGTTCACCAGAAACACCTGATTGCCCTTCACCTCGGCATAGCTTTCGGCGATATTGCCTTCACCGCCGCGCAACGCCTTCACTTCCGTGCCTTGCAGGGCAAGGCCGGCCTCGAACACTTCTTCGATGAAGTAATCGAAACGGGCGCGCCGGTTTTCGGCGACGATCTTCTTCTTGTCGAAGGTAGCGGGACGGGGACGGGCCATAATCTAATTTCAATTCTAATGTAGGGGCTCAGACCAGCCCTGCAATCTCCAGCGCGCGATCGACCGCCGAACGGCTCGATTCCGACGGCCAGGTGATCGGCAGGCGGACGTCGCTGGGCATGTCGGCGCGCACGCGGGTGAGCGCATATTTCACCGGGCCGGGTGAAGAATCGCTGAACAGCGCATCGTGCAGCGGATAGAGACGATCCTGCAACGCCAGCGCGCCATCCCAGTCATGCGCGGCGCATGCGGCTTGAAACTCAGCGCACAGGCGCGGCGCGACATTGGCGGTGACGCTGATGCAGCCCTTGCCACCCATGGCGTTGAAGCCGAGCGCGGTTTCATCATTGCCCGACAGCTGGCAGAAGTCCGGGCCGCAGGCGAGGCGCTGGGCGGTGACGCGGCCGAGATTGCCGGTCGCGTCCTTGATCCCGACGATCGACTGATATTCCTCGGCCAGACGGTACATCACCGGCACGCCGATATCGGTGATGGTGCGGCCGGGCACATTGTAGAGGACGATGGGCAGGTCGCAGCGTTCGGCGAGATAGGCGAAATGCTGGTAGACGCCATCCTGATTGGGCTTGTTATAATAGGGCGCGACGACCAGCGCGGCGTTCGCGCCGGCACCCTGCGCCGCATACATATGTTCCAGCGCGATTCGGGTGTCGTTGGAGCCGCAGCCGGCGATGACGGGGACGCGACCGGCGGCCTGATCGACGCAGATGGCGATGACCCGGTTATGCTCCTCCACCGTCATGGTGGCGCTTTCGCCGGTGGTGCCGCAGGGAACGAGCGCGCTCGACCCTTCCTCTATCTGCCAGTCGACCAGCGCGCGAAACGCCGCCTCATCCACCCGTCCGTCGCGAAACGGGGTCACCAGAGCCGGAATCGAGCCCGAAAACATGATTAAACTCCTTCAAATCTCCGGGCAGCCGGGGCATGATCGGTCGAGCCGCGCGCTATAGCGCGTCATTCAGGGCCTGATAAGGATGCAATTGGGATAATGTCCAGCATGCGCACGCCCGAGATTGTCGAAAGTTACCTGATCCGCATGCCTATTATCGCCTTATTGCTCATGACCGCCGGTGCCGGCGCGCAAACGGAAACGGTCCAGCGCATTCCGCCGGAATATCCCGCGACCCGCGGCCCGGTGGTGCAACCGCTGCCCACGCAGGATAGCGGCCCCAGCCCATGGCAGCAGGCGCAGAGCCGAATCGGCGTGGCGCAGGACAGTAGCGTCACCGGCACGATCAGCACATGGCGCGCGTTGCAGCAGAGCGATGGCCTGGGCTTTTCCACCTATGCCAGCTTCATCGTCGCCAATCCCGGCTGGCCGGGCGAGGACCGGATGCGACGGCTGGCCGAAACCGGCATCAATCCCGACAGTTTCGATCCCAATCAGGTCGCCACCTTCTTCGCGCGATTCCCGGCGCGCACCGCGACCGGCCATGCCCGCAATGCGGTGGCGCTGATGCAGCTGGGCCGGATGGACGAGGCGCGGATCGCC
>JAGVJS010000118.1 GCA_020051025.1 Sphingobium sp.
CCCGGCCGAGCGGCGTTTGCAGGCGGCGGTGACGGCGGGCATAGCGCGGCGCGGCTATCTGCGCGGGATGGCGGCGGCCAAGGGGTGCAAGGTCGTGAGTTAGGTCCGACTTTCCAGTTATGACGTCATGCTGAACTTGGTTCAGCATCCATTTCTCGTCACCAGCGAGCGGAGCATGGAGGCGAGATGGATCCTGAAACAAGTTCAGGATGACGTCGTGTTTGTGGGCGAATGTTGTAGGCAGTCTCGAACGGTTGGAAGGCGCTTATCGTCAAAATCGCGCTTTCGCCTGTGTCAATTGCGCCTATATGAGCGGCCATGACCCAAGCACGCTCGATTGACGATATATACGAAGAGTTTGAATTCCTTGATCGAGACGACCGCCATCGGCTCATCATCGATCTTGGCCGCGCACTTGAAGCTATGCCTGATGCCTTGAAAACAGACGCAACTCTGGTTCGTGGGTGCCAGTCAAAGGTGTGGACCTATCCCATAAGACGAGATGATGGTACGCTTCATTTTTTGGCTGATAGCAATTCGGCAATTACCAAGGGTATCATCGCCCTCGTCCTAGCTGTTGTCCAAGATAAGCAGCCTGACGAAATTCTGCGCGTCAATATGGAAACCACGCTTGATCCATTCGACTTGTCTAAACATCTGACTTCCAACCGGACGCAGGGCATTCCCAACATGATCGCCCTGATCCGCGAGACAGCGGCCCGCTACAGCGTTTAGGGAAACTCCCGGCCGGTTCTGACGTTGTCCTTCCGTAACTAAATAGGAAGGACAAGAGGCGATGCGCGCCATTCTTACGATTGCAGCCGTGGCCACGCTGGCGGCCTGCGCGGACAAGGCTCCCAAGGAACCAACCCAGCGCGAACAGATCGGCCAGGCGTGGAAATATGAAGGTGCGGAAGGCGGCGGCCGGCCCAAGGTTGCCTATATCGGCAGCGCCAACGCGGTGCAGACGATGACGGCACCCGACACATTCTCCGTCCTGCTGGTCCAGCCGCTGAAGGAAGGCGGCGCCGATGTGACGGTGAAGCTGGTCGGCGCGCCCTTTACCTGCGACCTGTCGGACTGCCGGGTGACGGCGACCACCGATGATGGCAAGAAACATGAGTGGAAGGGGCGGATGGCCACCAATGACGACGGTATCGCAATCGCGCCGTCGCAGGGCGCCTATGCCGTCATCAAGGATGCCAAGAGCCTGAAGGTCGACCTGATCGTGGACGGCAAGAGTCAGACCGCGCCGTTCGAGTTCAACGTCGCGGGGCTGGATTTGAAGGGGTGAATGGAATCGGTTGATGTTCCCCGGCGAAGGCCGGGGTCCAGTTTCGACCTTTGAACTGGACCCCGGCCTTCGCCGGGGAACGGGTGCTGCTTATTCCTGCAATGACACGCCGGGGCTGCGCGGGTCGGCGGCGCCCTGCCAATGGCCGTCGGGCAGGCGCTCGGCGGCGTTGGCCTTGAGACCCATGCGGTTCACGCTGACGCGGTGGCCGAGCTTCTCCAGCGGCGCCTTCATCGCCTCCAGCGACGTGCCCTGTTCCAGCACCAGCCCCTCGCCATTGAAGAAGATCAGGCCGTGGGCGATCGAGTCCTGCGCGGACAGGCCCCAGTCGAAATGGGCGATCAGCGCCTTGGCCACCTGCATGATGATGGTCTTGCCGCCCGCCGCGCCAACGGTGAAGATCGGTGTGCCCTTGTCGTCATAGACGATGGTGGGAGACATGGAGGAGAGCGGACGCTTGCCCGCCTCCACCCGGTTGGCGACCGGTTTGCCGTCCTTTTCGGGCGTGAAGCTGAAATCGGTCAGTTCATTGTTCAGGATCACGCCATTGGCGATCAGCTGGCTGCCGAAGAAGCTTTCGATCGTGGAGGTCCAGGCGGCGATGTCGCCATTGCGGTCGACCGCGACGAAATGGCTGGTGCCGCTTTCGGGCTGGGGGAGGGCGGCTGTACGCGGTTGCGCGCCGGGGGGCGTGCCGGGCTTGTAGACATTGAGCGCCTTGTTGAGACGGATGAGCGAAGAGCGTTGCTTGAGATAGGCAGGGTCGATCATGCCGCTGACCGGCACCGACACGAAATCGGGATCGCCCAGCCATGTGTCGCGATCGGCATAGGCCAGCTGCATCGCTTCGCCGATGACATGCCAGCTGCGCGGATCATCCTTGCCCCATTGGGCGAGCGGGAAGCGCTCCACCATGCCGAGAATCTCCAGCACGGTGACGCCGCCGGCCGACACCGGACCCATGCCGCAGACGGTATAGGCGCGGTAATGGCCGCAGACCGGCTTGCGCGGCCTGGCCTTATAGCCGGCCAGATCCGCTTCCGTCATCGGCACCGGGTTTTTCGGCGCGTTGGTGACGGCCTGGCTGATGAGGCGCGCATTTTTGCCGGTGTAGAACGCGTCCGGCCCTTCGGCGGCGATTCGTTTGAACAGGGCGGCAAGCGGCAGGTTTTTGAGCCGCGTGCCGACCGGCGGCGGGGCGCCGTCGATCCAGAAGGCCTTCTGGATTTCCGGGAAATCGGCCCAGATGCCTTGCGTCGCGCGCAGCGCGGTGGCGGTACGTTCGCCAAGGTCGAAGCCATCCTGCGCATAGCGGATGGCAGGCGCGAACAGGTCCGCCCAGGGCAGCTTGCCCCATTTTTTATGCGCGTCCCACGCCATGCGCAGATTGCCCGGTACGCCGGTCGAATAGCCACCCGGCCATGCGTCGATAAAGGCAAGCGGCTTGCCATCCGGTCCCATGAAGCGATCCGGCCGGGCGGCGGCGGGCGCGGTTTCGCGGCCATCGATCGATTCCAGCAGGCCGGTCGCGCCGTCATGGTGCATCAGGAAGCCGCCGCCGCCAATGCCGCTATTATGCGGCTCCACGACATTGAGCGTCAGCATCATCGCGATTGCCGCATCGGTGGC
>JAGVJS010000407.1 GCA_020051025.1 Sphingobium sp.
GCCGATCGGCAAGGGCCGGATCGTGCGCGAAGGGCGTCAGGTCGCCATCCTCTCGCTCGGCACCCGCCTCGAAGAAGCGCTCAAGGCTGCTGAAGCACTGGAGGCCAAGGGCCTGTCCACCACCGTCGCCGACCTGCGCTTCGCCAAGCCGCTGGACGAAGCGCTGATCCGCAAGCTGCTGACCAGCCACGAAGTCGCCGTCACGATCGAGGAAGGCGCGATCGGCGGCCTTGGCGCCCATGTGCTGACGCTCGCCAGCGACCTCGGCCTGATCGACAATGGCCTCAAACTGCGCACCCTGCGCCTGCCCGACATCTTCCAGGATCAGGACAAGCCCGAAGTGCAATATGCGCAGGCCCGCCTCGACGCCGACGCCATCATCGACACGGTCCTGACCGCGCTCCGTCACAACAGCGTCGGCACGGAAGCCCGCGCCTGACGCTCCGCAGGAACCAAATCCCGCCCCCTGCGTCCTAGCCGGACCGTGCCGTTCATGCGATGATCGGCAACGGATAGGACGACAGGGGGAGGATAAGGATGCGGCGTGTCGGGCAAACTCTTCTTGTAAACGCCGCCCTGCTCCTGGCGCTGAACGCCTGCCACCCAAAGCAGGAGGACAAGCCCCCGCCCCGCGCCGACGATCCT
Organism: Sphingobium sp.; assembly: GCA_020051025.1. Classification (GTDB taxonomy): domain Bacteria; phylum Pseudomonadota; class Alphaproteobacteria; order Sphingomonadales; family Sphingomonadaceae; genus Sphingobium. The sequence goes on from JAGVJS010000407.1 coordinate 646, forward strand.
GTCCCGGTGCCGCAGCAATCCTCCATCCTCACCGCCCCGATCGAGGGGGACGCCGCGATCATCCGCCGCGCAGTCGAAAACGCCGTCCCCCACACGCTCTGGTCGATTGACGAACCCGACACCCACTGCATCCCGCCCCAGCAGGTCAAGCTGTTCGGCAAGCGGATCAAGGTCACGCCGCCCATTCATTGCGCCATACACGGCACCGTCACGCGCGGCCCGATCCGCCTGCGCGGCGATGGGCAGGATATCATCGCCGACATGCCGATCAGGGCGGAGATCAGCGCCCGCGACGTCCACGGTCGTCTCAAGGGCGAAACCGCAACCGGCGCCGCCATGGCCCATGCCCGCATCCGCCTGACGCTGACGCCGCAATGGGCGCTGACCGGCAAGGTCGCGCTGAGCTATGACTGGACCACCCCGCCCGGCATCGACTTCCTCGGCCAGCGCATCCGCTTCACCGACAAGGCGGACGAAAAATTGCAGCCCGTCATCCGCCAGCTGGAGCGCGACCTCCCCCGCGAACTGGCGCAGGTCCATGTCCGGCCCAAGGTGGAGCAGCTCTGGCGTCAGGGCTTCGCCACGCTGGAACTCAATGAACGCAATCCCGCCGTCTGGATGCGCGTCACCCCGCAAAAGCTGCTCTATGGCGGCTATGCGCTGCGCAATGGCAAGCTGCGCCTCAACCTTGGATTGGAGGCGATCACCGAAACTTTCGTCGGCCCGCGCCCGGCCGATCCCACACCCACGCCATTGCCGCCACCCGCCTCCACGCGCGTCGATGGCCGTTTCGCCATGGCGATCCCCGTCACCGCGGACTATGCCCAGCTGGAGCCGGTCATCCTGCGCGCCCTCACCAAACGCGCCGCCCAGCCCTTCGACCTGCCCGCCATCGGCCCCGTCCTCGCCCGGTTCGAAAAGGTGGAGGCTTATGGCACGGGCGAAGGGCGGATCGCGGTGGGCCTCACCCTCGCCGCCCGCCCCGCCTCCGGCAGGATGGATGAAACCCACGGCCGCATCTGGATCACCGCCCGCCCGGTCAACGCCCCCAACAGCGCGCAAGTCCGTTTCACCGACCTGACCGTCACCGGCGCCACGGATGGCGTCGCGGGCGACATGCTGGTCGCGCTCGGCAACAGCCCCGGCGTCTCTCAGCTGATCGCCGCCGCCCTCACCCAGAATTTCACGAAGGATGTGGAGGAACTGCAAGGCAAGATCCGCCGCGCCATCGCCGAAAAGCGGCTGGGCGACCTGCTGATCCAGAGCCGCATCGACGCCATGTCCACCGGCCGGATCCGCGCCTATGGCGCGGGCCTCCATTTGCCGGTCGAAGCACAGGGCACCGCCCGCATCCGCTATCAGCCGACACGGACCCGCCAATAAGGATCAGGAGCTTGCCATCATGACCGACGCCATCGTCAAGACCATCGAGATCGCGGCCCCCGTCGCGCAGGTTTGGGACGCGCTCATCGATCATCGCAAATTCGGCGCCTGGTTCCTGGTCGCCCTCGACCAGCCCTTTGCCGTCGGCGCCACCTCGACCGGCCACATGACCTATCCCGGCTACGAACATTTCCCCTGGGAATCGCGTACCATCGCAATAGAGCCAATGATGCGCTTCGCCTTCGAATGGCCCGCTACCGGCGGCGATGAGGATGCGATCCGCAGCGGCGTGCCCGAATGGACGCTGGTGGAATTTCGGCTGGAACCGATCGCAGACGGCACCCGGCTAACCGTCACCGAAAGCGGGTTCGACCATATCCCCGAACCGCGCCGCTCCAACGTCCTGCAATCCAATGATGGCGGCTGGGCGGAGCAGGTGCGGAACATCAAACGCTATGTCGAAGGCTAAACCGGAAATCCTGCCCCGGCTCACCCAACCATATCCCGCTTCGTTCGGGCTGAGCCTGTCGAAGCCCCTTCCTTCTCAGAAAGCAGATCGGCAGACTCAGAACGAAGTTTACTGCTGCGGGGTGGAGGTGCGCGCGTCCTGACCGTCGCCTTCCGGTGCGGCGATGATGTCGCGGGTGGTGGCCCCCTTCTCTACCACTTCGGTGCCCGGGTCGCCAGCCGACGAGCGGATGCCTGCGGCGGCA
>JAGVJS010000094.1 GCA_020051025.1 Sphingobium sp.
CGCCAACGGCAATGGTGGCGCGGCCTTCGACCACGGCCAGTACAGCGGACACGCCGCTACCCAGGGTCTTCTTGTTACCGTCCACGATGCCGCGCAATTCCTTGGGGTCGAGGCCGTCGATGACCTGCCCGAGGAAATCGACGCTGCCAATCTTTTCAGGACCGGCTGCTTGCGCCGCACCACCGCCGCCCAATGCGAGGGCCTTCCTGGCATCGGCCAGTTCGCGCTCCAGCTTGCGGCTCTGCTCCACCAGCGCGGCGATGCGTGCGGGCACTTCGTCGGGCGAGGTCTTGAGCGCGGCGGCGGTCTGGCGCAGCTTGTCGTCGCGGTCGATCAGCCACAGGCGCGCGGCTTCACCGGTCAGCGCCTCGATGCGGCGGACGCCGCTCGACACGGCGCTTTCCGACACGATCTTGAACAGGGCGATATCGCCGGTCGCGCGGACATGGGTGCCGCCGCACAGTTCGACCGAATAGCTGTTGCCACCCGGTTCGCCCGGCAGACCCATGGAAAGGACCCGGACTTCGTCGCCATATTTTTCGCCGAACAGCGCCATGGCGCCGGCCGCGATGGCGTCGTCCGGGGTCATGAGGCGGGTTGTGACTTCCTCATTATGGCGGATCTGCGCGTTCACATCGGCTTCGATCTTCGCGATCTGGGCATGGCTCAGCGCTTCGGGATGGCTGAAGTCGAAGCGCAGGCGTTCGGCCGCGACCATGCTGCCCTTTTGCGTGACATGCGCGCCCAGTTCCTTGCGGAGGGCAGCGTGCAGCAGATGGGTGGCGCTGTGATTGGCGCGGATGCGGTCGCGGCGTTCAACGTCTACGGTCAGGTTGACAGTGTCACCGACCTTGACGCTGCCTGCGCTGATCGTCGCCTGATGCGCGTGCAGGCGGCCGAGCGGCTTGGATGTGTCGGCCACGGCCGCGACCAATCCGCCGAGCGAGCTGATCGTGCCGGCGTCACCGTTCTGGCCACCGCTTTCGCCATAGAAGGGCGTCTGGTTAGTGATGATCGTCACCACATCGCCAGCGGTCGCGCTGTCGATATTCGCGCCATCTTTGACGATGGCCAGAACCTCGCCCTCGCCCTTGGTGGACGAATAGCCAATGAACTCGGTATTGCCCGCGTTCTCCGCGATATCGAACCAGATTTCGTCCGATGCCTTTTCGCCCGATCCCTTCCAGGCGGCGCGCGCGGCGGCCTTCTGTTCGGCCATGGCGGCGTCGAAACCGGCGCGGTCGACCGACAGGCCCTGGGTGCGCAGCGCATCCTCGGTCAGGTCATAGGGGAAGCCATAGGTGTCATAGAGCTTGAACGCGGTTTCGCCGGGCAGCGTGCCGCCCTCGCTGAGGCCCACGGTCGCTTCGTCCAGCAGCTTGAGGCCGTTTTCCAACGTCTTGCGGAACCGGGTTTCCTCACGCAGCAAGGTTTCCTCGATCAGCGGCTGGGCGCGGACCAGTTCGGGATAGGCGCCGCCCATTTCCGACACGAGGCTGGACACCAGACGATACATCAGCGGGTCTTTCGCCCCGATGATATGGGCATGGCGCATGGCGCGGCGCATGATGCGGCGCAGCACATAGCCACGGCCTTCGTTCGCGGGCAGCACGCCGTCGGCGATAAGGAAGCTGGTCGAACGCAAATGATCCGCGATCACGCGGTGGCTGGCCTGAAACTCGCCATCGGTCGCCGTCTTGGTCAGCGCGGCGGAGTCCGCGATCAGTGCCTTGAACGTGTCGGTGTCATAATTGTTATGGACGCCCTGCATCACCGCGGCGATGCGCTCCAGCCCCATGCCGGTGTCGATCGAGGGCCTGGGCAGTTCCGAAACGATCTCGTTGGCTTCCTGCTCATATTGCATGAAGACGAGGTTCCAGATTTCGACGAAGCGGTCGCCATCTTCCTCCGGCGAACCCGGAGGGCCACCCCAGATATGGTCGCCATGATCGTAGAAAATTTCCGAGCAGGGACCGCAGGGGCCGCTATCACCCATCGCCCAGAAATTATCCTTGGTCGGGATGCGGATGATCTTGTGATCGGGCAGGCCGGCAATCTTCTTCCACAGGTCGAACGCTTCATCGTCCGTGTGGTAGACGGTCGCGGTCAGCTTTTCCGCCGGCAGGCCCCATTCCTTTGTCAGCAGGGTCCAGGCATGATGGATCGCCTGTTCCTTGAAATAATCGCCGAAGCTGAAATTGCCCAGCATTTCGAAGAAGGTATGGTGACGCGCGGTATAGCCGACATTGTCGAGGTCATTATGCTTGCCGCCGGCGCGGACCGACTTCTGGCTCGACGTCGCGGTCTTGTAGGGGCGCGATTCCAGACCGGTGAAGACATTCTTGAACGGCACCATGCCGGCGTTCACGAACATCAGCGTCGGGTCGTTATGCGGCACCAGCGGCGCGGACGGAACGATGGTGTGGCCGTTGGCCCCGAAATAGTCGAGGAAAGAGCGGCGAATGTCGTTGGTCGAGGTCATGGGGGCGATTTAGTGGGAAGCGGCCCGCCGCACAAGCGGGGGATTTCGTCGTGGGTGATTGGTGGGGCGATCAAATTATCGGGCCATCAGCTTATGCCGTTAGCTCTCGTTGCCTACTGTCAGTCAAACGGAGGACGATTTCCTATAACAATGCCCATTTTTGCGCTCAAGTGCATTGGCAGCGCCTACACCAATCCAAGCATCAGATCGTCCGCGAGTGGAGCAAAGACCAGAATACTGAGATCGCTATCATCCTTCTCCACCCGCACGGGCGAATAGCCTCGGTCCAGCAGGTGCGCGATTGCTGCCGCTTCGTCTTCGGATCGAACAGCGAATCTTGTAGAAATTGGTTTGGCCATCTGCCGCATCCTATTGTTGCTGCAAACCGGATTTCCCGGCACTCCGTCATCCCGGCCTTGAGCCGGGATCCCGCTTCTTCCTGCCGACGCAAGGCAGCGGGACCCCGGCTCAAGGCCGGGGTGACGGGATTTCGTCAACCAATCGGCTTTTCGATCGACACCGGCGGTTTCGAGAACCATGCCGGTCCCTGCGCCGTCATGTGGAAGCAATCCTCCATGCGGATGCCCATCACGCCCGGCAGATACAGGCCCGGTTCGTTGGAGAAGCACATGCCGACGTCCAGCTTGGCCGTCTCGCCATGGACGAGGTTGACCGGCTCATGCCCTTCCATGCCTATGCCATGGCCGGTGCGGTGCGACAGGCCGGGCAGCGCATATCCG
>JAGVJS010000109.1 GCA_020051025.1 Sphingobium sp.
AGGCCGACATCGTCGTGGTCGGCACCGCTGGCGGCGGCACGCGCCGTCAGGACGCGGCCTTCGCCGTCACCAGCCTGTCCAGCGATGCCATCGCCCGCGCTGCGCCCAACAGTACGGCAGACCTGCTGCGGACCATTCCGGGCGTCAGCGCCGAAAGCTCCGGCGGCCAGAATGGCGCCAACATCTTCGTGCGCGGCTATCCGTCGGGTGGCGATGCGCAGTTCGTGACCTTCCAACTGGGCGGCGTGCCTTTCTTCCCGCCTTCGACCTTGTCTTTCCTTGAAAATTCGCAGTTGATCCGCCTCGACGAAACGGTTGATCGGGTGGAAGCCGTGCGCGGCGGCACCGGTTCGCTCTTCTCGAACGGCCAGCCGGGCCTGACCGTCAACGTGCAACAGCGCGAAGGCAGTCAGACGCTCAAGGGCTTTGCGAAGCTGTCCTACACCGATTATGACGAAATTCGTGGCGATGCCTGGATTTCCGGCCCCATCAGCGAAGACACGACCTTCATGGTCGGCGGCTATTATGCGCAGGGCAACGGCATCCGCGATCCGCAGTTCCGCGCCGAAAAGGGCGGCCAGATCACCGCGAACATCCGTCATGATTTCGGCGGTCGCGGTTCGCTGCTGATCTACGGTCGTTACCTCAACGATCATGGCCAGTGGCTGCTGCCCATCCCCGTCAATCAGGATGGCAGCAAGATCAGCCAATTCGCCAATTTCGACCATGGCACCGGCGCATTGGCCGGTCGCGACACCCGCATCACAACCAACAATGCCGGACGCACCGTCGATCTGGCCGATGGTCGCGGTGCGAAGCTGGGCAATCTGGGCCTGAGCTTCGACTATGAACTGGTCGACGGCCTGAGCATCCGCGAACGTGCCAGCTATATGTGGGGCACCGCCGATACCATCGGCCTGGTCCCAACCGACGCGCCGATGAGCGCGGCGGCCATGGCGACGACGCTGGGCGGCGCGGGGTCGACCGTAGGCAGCCTGACCTACGCATCGGGTGGCGGTGCGGTGGCGAATGGCACGCAGGTCATGCGTGCGGGTATCTGGGACGTGCGCAAGCGGATCGACGCGTTCGTCAACGACATGGCGCTGGAGTTCAAGGCTGGCGGCAACAAGCTGACCGGCGGTTTCTACCTGGCCAACTACACCACTCGCGACAATTGGGCACTGGGCAATGACATATTGCTGACGGCGGAACCCAATGCCCGTCGCCTGAACCTGACGCTGGGCGATGGTCGCGTGGCGACCCGCGACGGCTTCACTTCCGGTGCCAGTTTCCTGGTGAACGGTCGCTATGAAGGGCGCGACATCGCTTTCTATGCGGTGGACGAGCTTCAGGTGACCGACCAGTTGCGCGTCGATGGCGGCGTGCGCTGGCAGCGTCACGAAGTCGTGGGCGATGTCGCGACCTCCGGCGCGGCTTTCGATCAGGATGGCAGCGCCGCCACCCTGTACGACCGGACCGTGCAACTGGGCGGTGCAAGCCGTATCGACTATGGCGCGTCGCGCTGGTCGTGGACGGCGGGCGCCAATTATGACTTCACCAGCCAGATCGGCGTCTTTGCCCGGTATAGCCGCGGCAACAGCTTCCCGCAGTTTGACAATTTGCGCGAAGGGCTGACCATCATATCGAAGGTGGACACCTATGAAGGCGGGCTGAAGGTGTCGACCCCGATGCTCAACCTCTATGCGACCCTGTTCCACAACAAGTTCGACGGTCTGGCGACGACGCAGATCATCAATGGCGTGCCCAATGAATCGGTCGGCGGTGCAAAGGCGACCGGCGTCGAGCTGGAAGGCGTGATCCGTCCCTTCGCGGGCTTCAGCATCGCGGCGGCGGGCACCTATCTGGATGGCACCTATCGTGGCTTCTTCAGTGGCAACGGCACCATCGACAACACCGGCAACCGCGTGCAGCGTCAGCCCAAATGGATGTGGCGCGTGACGCCCAGCTACGAACTGACGGTGGGCGATTTCCGTCCGTCCATCTTCGCCACGCTGCAATATACGGGCGACCGCTTCTCCGACCCGGAGAACGCACAGCTGCTGCCCAATTACTATCAGCTGGACGCGGGTGTGTCGGTGGACGTCAACCAGCGCCTGAAGCTGGCGGTCACGGGCAACAACCTGACCGACGAACTGGGCCTGACCGAAGGCAATCCACGCATCATCGGCTCGCAGGGTGCAGGCACGATTCTGGCCCGTCCGATCCTGGGTCGCTCGTTCCGCTTCAGCGCGGCCTACAGCTTCTAAATGTGAGTAAAAGAAAGGGGCCGGGCGATCCGATCGCCGGCCCCTTTTCCTGTTTATTCGGACTTTTCCAGTTCGGCCGCGATATCGGGATATCGCTCCAGCAGCGCGCTGGTCACGCCGTTGGTCCATCCGAACCCGTCCTGAAGCGGATATTCGCCGCCGCCGCCGGGTTTGCGTTCTTCCACATCATATTTTTCCAGCATCTTGCCGGTTTCGGCATAGGCCGCCGCAACTGTGCCGATCCAGCGCCCGGCAATGTCGCGGGCTAGCGCCGACTGGCCGTTGCGCGCCAGTCCGTCGATCGCCACCCATTGCAACGGCGCCCAGCCATTGGGGGTATCCCATTGCTGGCCGGTCATGTGTGGAGTGGTGCGCAAACCGCCGCTGCCCAGCAGTTTCGCGCGGACGGTGGTTGCCACAGCACTGGCCTGCGCAGGCGACGCTGCGCCAACGAACAGCGGATAGAGGGTCGCTGCGGAGAGGATGGCGGTCGGCTTCTTCGCCTTACTGTCCCAGTCGGCATAGCGGCCTTCCTTGCCGACCCACAGATAGCGGTCGATAGCTGCCTTGCGCTTGCGCGCCAGCCCTGCAAATTCGGTGGCGCAGGCGCTATCGCCCGCCTTTTGACAGCGCACCTCGATCCGCTGTTCCATCGCCAGCATGAGGCTGTTGAGGTCCACTGGCACAATATCGGTGGTATGGATCGTCGCGATCGTCCGTCCGTCGCCGAACCAGCGCGAGGTGAAGTCCCATCCGCTTTCCGCGCCGGCACGCAGATGGCGATAAGTGATCGCCTTGTCTCCCTTTGCTTCCGACGCGGTCGCCACATCCTCCGCATAGGATTCGTCGCGCGGCGTATCCTTGTCGTCCCAATAGCGATTGAGCAGCGTGCCGTCGGGCATCCGCACCACGCGTTCGCACACGCCGCGAGGCGGCACGCAGGAAGTGCCCTTCATCCAATAGGCATGTTCGGCGCGCAGCGCCGCCAATTGACGGGTGGCGGTATCGGCGCTGTCATCCTTCGACAGGTCCAGCATCAGCGCGTAGAAGGGCGGCTGCGACCGGCTGAGATAATAGCTGCGCATTCCATTTGGGATATGGCCGTAAATCTCGATGGTGGAGGTGAAATCCACCAACATGCTTTCTATCAGCGGCTGCTGGCCATCGACTGCCAGGCCCAGCATCGTGAAATAGCTGTCCCAATAATAGATTTCGCGAAAGCGCCCGCCCGGCACGACGAAGGGCGCGGGTAGCGGCAGCGCGGAACTGCCCGCCTGCCGCTCGACCGGCTG
>JAGVJS010000141.1 GCA_020051025.1 Sphingobium sp.
CAGCACATTGGTCGGGCAGCGATCGGCCAGCCGATGCAATATGTCACGGATCACCGCGCCGGTGGGTGACGTCACGACGCCGATCGTACGCGGCAGGAAGGGCAGGGGCTTCTTCCGCTCCGCCGCAAACAGCCCTTCGCCCGCCAACTTGGCCTTCAATTTCTCCAGCAGCGCCATCAGCGCGCCTTCGCCGGCCAGTTCCATCTTCTCGATGACGATCTGATATTTGGACCGCCCCGGATAGGTGGTCAGCTTGCCGGTCGCGATCACCTCAACGCCATCTTGCGGGGAAAAGGCCAGCCGCTGCGCGCCGCCCTTCCACATCACGCCGTCCAGAACGGCATTCTCATCCTTCAGCGCCAGATAAAGATGCCCCGACGCCGCCCGCTTATACCCCGAAATCTCGCCGCGCAGCCGCACATGGCCGAACCGGTCCTCCACCGTGCGCTTCAACAGACCCGACAATTCGCTCACCGACAGCGGCGGCGCGTTGTCCCCCGCGCGTTCCTCCGCTAACAGGCGGCCCGAACTGTCATAGGCATCAAATTCCGGGGACATGGGCGACATGAACATCCTTCTGCTTGGCGGCGGTGGCCGCGAACATGCGCTGGCGTGGAAGCTGGCGCAATCGCCCCGGCTCGATACGCTGTTCGCTGCGCCGGGCAATCCGGGCATAGCCGAGCATGCCACATTGGTCGACCTCGACGCGACGGATCATCGCGCGACGATGGATTTCTGCATCCGCCATTCGATCGCTCTGGTGGTGATCGGGCCGGAAGCGCCGCTGGTCGATGGTCTGGCCGACAATCTGCGCACCATGGGCGTACCGGTCTTCGGTCCCAACAAGAAGGCGGCGCAACTGGAAGGATCGAAGGGCTTTACCAAGGATCTGTGCCAGCGCGCCAACATCCCCACCGCTGCCTATATCCGCGTCACCAGCAAGGACGGGGCGCTCGCCGCGCTCGATGATTTCGCGCTGCCGGTGGTCATCAAGGCAGACGGGCTTGCGGCGGGCAAGGGCGTCATCATCGCCGAAACCCGCGACGAAGCGGTCGAGGCGCTCGACACCATGTTCTCCGGCGCGTTCGGCGCGGCGGGCGAGGAAGTCGTGCTTGAGGAGTTCATGACCGGCGAGGAAGCCAGCTTCTTCGCCCTGACCGATGGCAGCGCCATCCTGCCCTTCGGCTCGGCGCAGGATCACAAGCGGGTGGGGGATGGCGACACCGGCCCCAATACCGGCGGCATGGGCGCTTACAGCCCCGCCCGCGTCCTGACGCCCGAACTGGAAGCACAGGTGATCGAGACGATCATCAAGCCGACCGTCGATACCATGGCAGCCGAAGGCATGCCCTATAGCGGCGTCCTTTATGCCGGCCTGATGCTGACTGCCGAAGGGCCGAAGCTGATCGAATATAATGCCCGGTTCGGCGACCCCGAATGTCAGGTGCTGATGACTCGCTTCGACGGCGATCTGGTCGACCTGCTGCTCGCCGTGGCGCAGGGCAAACTGGCCGAACAAGGGCCGGTCCAACTGGCCGATCGCACCGCGCTCACCATCGTCATGGCCGCCAATGGCTATCCGGGCACGCCCGAAAAGGGCGGCACGATCGCGGGCATTGATGCGGCAGAACAGGACGGAGCGAAGGTCTTCCATGCCGGCACGGCCGACGGGGATGGCGTGCTGGTCGCCAATGGCGGGCGCGTGCTGAACGTTACCGCCACCGGCGATACGGTCGGCGCGGCGCAGGCCGCCGCCTATGCCGCGGTGGACGCGATCGATTTTCCGACCGGCTTCTGCCGCCGCGATATCGGCTGGCGCGAAATCGCGCGCGAAACCGAAAAAGGGTGAACCCTTGCGGCGCGCGGCAAAGCGCCCTTAAATAGCGCATAGCATTTTGCAGGGGAGAGACGCGCGATGCAGGAATTCTTCATGGACTATGGCTTGTACCTGCTGGTCGGGTTGCTGGTCGTCATCGCGCTTGTCTTCCTGCTGTCCGGCCGGGGCAAGGCGGAACAGCCGGTCGAGCCGGCCGCTCCTGTCGAACCGGCGTCGCCACCCGCGCCCACGCCCTTCGTCGATCCGATCATCGCCGCCCCGGTTGCGGCAACCCCACCGATCGCTGAACCTGTTGTGACGGTGCCTGCCGCGCCGGTAGAGCCAGTTGTCGAAGCCGTCCCTGAACCTGCCCCGGTGGAATCTGCGCCCGCACCTCTTCTCTCGTCACCGGTCGTCGCCACTGTTGATGATGGAGAGGATGATCTGCTCCGCCTGAAGGGTGTCGGTCCCAAGCTGAAGGCGTTGCTGATCGAGCTTGGCGTCACCCGCTACGTCCAGATCGCCGGGTGGACCGACGCGGATATTGCCGCTATCGACGCCAAGTTGGGTAATTTTAGGGGCCGCCCGGTTCGCGACCAATGGGTCGATCAAGCCAAATATCTCGCCGCTGGCGACATTGCCGGCTTCGAGGCGAAATACGGGAAAATCTAGGCGGGCTGGGGCGCCGGATCGAGCGGCTGCGCATCCCCTGGTGGGCGGATCGGCGGTGTGCTGCCGATCCAGCGGCGCAATTGCTTATGACTTGCCGACAGGCGCCCAAGCGCGAACAGGGTCGGCACGGATAGCGCCAGCGTAACCGGCGCGCCGATCCCGGTCGCCATCATCAGGCCCATCACCAGCGGATGCCATAGATAGAAGAACAGGCTATCCCGCCCGATATGGTTGAGCGGGGCGAAAGACAGCCGCAATGCTGCAAAATGCGGCAACAGCGCGATCAGGCCCAGGCACATCAGCAGCCGCGCGGACACGAAGGCGAAGATGTTCTGATCATATTCCAGTTCCGACCACCAGCCCATGCCCAGCGTCGCGGTCAGCAGGGCAACGCCCAAATAGCGGTTCGCCAATCCTCGTTCGGCCATCAACATGCCGAAGAAAAAATAGATCGGATAGCGCAGATAGCGGCTGTCGGGCGACAGCAGGCTGACCCCGATCGCGCCATGGTGCGGGCCAAATCCATACATGATCGAAAGGCTGAACGGCACGCCGATCGCCAGCAGCCAGATCGGCCGCAGCGGCACGGCGCGCGCGACCAGAATCAGGAAGAACAGCACCGGTATGTACCAGAGGTGGAAGGGGGGACGCAGCAGCAGGTCGATCGGCGTCCGCCAGGACAGCGACCAGCCGCTGACCAGCAGATAGACGATCATCGCCACCAGCCAGGGCAGCAGCATGCGCTCGCCATAACGGCCGAAGAAATGCTCACCGGGTTCGTTGCGCAGCCGGCCTATATTGAGCAGATAGCCTGATATGCCGATCATCAGCGGCATGCGGAAACCCGACCCGATCCACAGCGCCAGATGCTGCGCATGGGTCAGTTCCATGGCATGTCCTGCCATTACGAGCAGGATCAGCACCCCCTTGAGGAGGTCGATAGACGGATTTTTCCCCAATATTGCCCCCGGCCCCATCGGCTTTTTCGCACCGTTCCCCTTTAGGAAGCTTTAAAAAATCTTGGTTAAGCGCTTAATCTCCCGATTTGCGAACCGACAACAGACAGGGATTGCCGGATTGAGCCGTATCGACGCTTCGCCTTTGGCCAAATTGCTCATGGCCCTGCTCGTCTTCGCGGTGATCATCGTTGGCTGGCGGCTCTATGGCCGCTATCGCGAATCCCATGCGGTGCTGCCGCAAAGTGGCGTAGCGACGGGCGATTGCGCGCTCTGGTTCGTGGGCAGTTCGTCCATCCATCGCTGGACCAGTCTTGATCGCGACATGGCGCCCTGGGCGACGGAAAATCGCGGCATCAACAGCGCCGTGCTGACCGACATTCTGCCCCGTTTCGCCAATATCAAAGCCAGCGAAGGCCGACCGCGTGCGCTCATCCTGTATGTTGGGGAAAATGACATCGCTGCCGGTGTGCCGGTGCGCACCGTGATGCGCCAGCTGGCGCAACTGTTCGACCTGCGCGATCGCCTGCTGCCCGGCGTGCCGGTGCTGCTGCTGTCGGCAAAGCCCAGCCCCGGTCGCGCCGCCTTCCTCGGCGAACAGCGCCTGTTCAATGCGGCGGCCCAGCATTTCCTGCCCCATATGCAAAGCGCCCATTATGGCGACATCACCACGCCGCTCTTCGCCGGCGGCAAGCTGGGCGACAATTATCAGCCCGATGGCGTCCATATGAATGCGCGCGGCTACAGGATCTGGGCCGATGTGGTGCGCCAGCGGCTGCACGAAATCCTGCCGCCAGACGTGACGCGCACCTGCGCGCCCTGATTCAGGCGACCGGCGCGCGCAGCAGGATGACGTGCAGGAATCGCGGTCCATGGGCGCCGCGGACATAGGTGCCTTCGATATCCGTCGTCCCTGACACGCCGGTGATCCAATAATGGGCGCGCGGCTGCGCTCCGGTCAGCGGAGCAGCCTCCAGATGGGCGACGATATCCCGCACCGGCAACAGCACGATATGATGCAGCGCCAGGAAATTGGGCAGCATCGGCGCGCAGGGCGCCGTCTCGAACACCAGTGATCCGGTTTCCGCTATTCCCCGCCTTGCGATCGCCAGCGCGGCGACCTCATCGGGTGCGGCGGCATCGTGCAGGGTGAATGCGCTCCAGTCGCAGCCGTTCAGGCGCGGATCGGGCGGCAGGCATAGCGTGGGCGTCTCGCCCTGCGCCTCCAGATAGCGGGCGACTGCTGCTGGCAGGTCCGCGATCGTCTCGATCGCATCGTGACTCGCGCTGACGCTGGGCAGTGCCAGCCGGGCCAGAAATTCCGCTTCCAGCGCCCGTTCGTCCACCATCGGCTGTTCCGGCGCGACCAGCAGCGCCTCGGCTTCCGCCTTGTCGGGCGCCACGCCCTTCAACCGGCTCAATATGGCGTCACGGGCGCTCATTGCCGGCGCTCCTTCCTATATTGCTCCATGAAGGTCTGTGGCGCGGGCTTGGGCATGTCGCGATAGCGCGTCCAGCCGCCGGCCAGCGGCAACCGGTCGATCCAGCCTTTCTTCCCCAGCATTTGCATCGCCCGCACGGCGACACCCGTGCCCAATCGATATAATGCCGGCCGTCGCGCCACCCAGGCCCATAGGCCCAGCCCCCAGCGCATCGACGTCGGCTCCAGCCCCTCGCGCCAGCTTTTCTCGCGCCACCCCTTCAACAAGGTGGGCAGGGGAATGCGCACCGGGCACACCTCCTGGCATTTGCCGTTTAGCGTACAGGCGCTGGCCAGATCGCGGCTCTGTTTCAGCCCGTCGAACACCGGCGTTAGCACCGCGCCCATCGGCCCCGGATAGGTGCCGCCATAGGCATGGCCGCCAATCTGCCGGAACACGACGCAGTGATTCATGCAGGCGCCGCAACGGATGCAGCGCAGCATCTCCGCCAGCCCCTCCTCGCGCATCTTGGTGCGGCCATTGTCGACCAGCACGATATGCATCTCCTCCGGCCCGTCCCGGTCGCCCGCGCGCTTCGGCCCGGTGTAGAAGGTCGTATATTGGGTCAACGCCGCCCCGGTGGCCGATCGCGCCAGCATCCGCAGCATATGGATGGCATGCGGCATGCTCGGTACGATCTTCTCGATCCCTGCCGTCACGATATGGACGCGCGGCGGCACCAGCGACAATTCGGCATTGCCCTCATTGGTGACGGTGCAGATAGCCCCTGTATCCGCGATCAGGAAATTCGCGCCCGATATGCCGACATCCGCGCCCAGCATCTGCGTGCGCAGTTCGCGCCGGGCGCTTTCCGCCATGGCGGCGATCGTCTCTTCCTCATGCGGGCTGCGATGCTTGGCCTTGAACAGCGCCGACACCTGCTCGCGGGTCTTGTGCATAGCCGGCCAGATGATGTGCGACGGCCGCTCGTCGGCCAGTTGGATGATATGTTCGGCCAGGTCGGTCTCGACCCGGCCGATGCCGGCTTCGGCCAGCGCGTGGGGCAGGCCGATTTCCTCGCCCAGCATCGACTTGGACCGCGCCACGCTCTTCGCGCCCGCCGCCTTGCAGATATCGATGACGATCCGGCACGCTTCGTCCGCAGTGCTGGCCCAATGGACCTTGGCCCCGGCTGCGATGGCATTGGCCTCGAACTCTTCCAGATAGGCGCCCAGATGCGCGACGACATGATCCTTGATCGCCGCCGCCCGGTCCCGCGCCGCCTCGAAATCGGGGAAGGCGTCCACCGCTACCGCGCGCTTGGTCTCGGCCGTGCCGGCGGTCCGCTCGACCGCGACCTTCAATATCCGGTCGGCCAGCGCCATGTCGGCGCGTTCCTTGAACGTCGCGGTGTCGACGGCGCCGCTCATGCCTCTTCCCCGATGGCCGGCCCGTCGCCCATGCCGGCGATCAGTTCGATCGCGTGGAACGCGCGCACCTTGCTCCCCTTGCGGTTCAGCTTCCCCGCCATGTTCATCAGGCAGCCCAGATCGCCCGCCAGCAGCAGGTCCGCGCCGGTCGCGTCGATCGCGTCCGCCTTTTCACCGACGATTGCGTTGGAAATGGCCGGATATTTGACGCAGAAAGTGCCGCCGAAACCGCAGCAGGTTTCCTCGCCCTTGAGTGGCGCGAAATGCAGCCCGTCGATCCCCTTCAGCAACCGGCGCGGCTGTGCCTTGATCCCCAGTTCGCGCAGGCCCGAACAACTGTCATGATAAGTCGCTTTGGCATCCAATGCGACACCCTCGGGCCGCCATCCACACACCTCGTCCAGATAGGCCATGACCTCGAACGTCTTGCCCGCTACCGCCTGCGCGCGCGGCAGCCACACCGCATCATGTTCGAACAGTTCGGGATAATGGCAGCGGATCGTCCCTGCGCACGAGCCTGACGGCACCACCACCGCCTCATAGGGTTCCAGCGCTTCGATCGTCTGCTTGGCCAGCGCGACCGCATGGTCCCGGTCGCCGCTGTTGAGCGCGGGCTGGCCGCAACAAGTCTGCCCCTCCGGCACCACAACCTCGCACCCGGCCGCCTCCAGCGCACGAATTGCGGCAAAGCCGATGCGCGGCCGCATCAGGTCGACAAGGCAGGTAACGAAGAGGGCGACTGTACGTGTCATAATCCGTGGCGTTTCGCGAAGTTGATGAACAGGTCCGGCCATAGCGAAGGCGCGGCCGGGGCGGGGGCCAGCCCAAAGCCATGGTTGCCGCTTTCAAACAGATGGCATTCGGCCGCAATACCCCGCGCGCGCAGCGACGCCAGCATGGCCAGACTGTTTTCTGGCGGTACGGCGACGTCGTTCAGGGCATGGGCCAGGAAGACCGGCGGCGTCTGCGCGCTGACATCCTGATCCATGGAATAGGCGCGCAGCCGTTCGGGCGATGGCGTTTCGCCCAGCAATTGGGTGCGCGACCCGGCATGGACGAACGGCCCCTCCATCTGGATCACCGGATACATATAGGCAGCGATCGCGGCCTTGATCGGCTCGCGATCGCTGGCGTCGACCGGGGCATAGCTCTCCTGCGGCGTCCGGCTGGTCAGCCAGGCGGCCAGATGCCCGCCAGCGGAAAAGCCCATCACGCCCACCCGCTCGGGATCGAACTTTTCCTTATGCCCTAACGCCCGTACCAGCCGCAGTGCGCGCTGCGCATCCTGCAACGGCGCTTCGGCACCGGCCGCCCATCCGTCGGCGGGCATGCGATAGACCAGCGAGAAGCAGGCATAGCCG
>JAGVJS010000336.1 GCA_020051025.1 Sphingobium sp.
CCCGCCCCGCTCGAATCGATCACATCGACACGCTGCGGGATCGCGACGACCTCGCCCGCGACCAGACAACCATCGCCGCCCAGCTTGACCAC
Organism: Sphingobium sp.; assembly: GCA_020051025.1. Classification (GTDB taxonomy): domain Bacteria; phylum Pseudomonadota; class Alphaproteobacteria; order Sphingomonadales; family Sphingomonadaceae; genus Sphingobium. Next base: position 93 of record JAGVJS010000336.1, read on the forward strand.
GACATCCCTGCCTTCGCCCGCACCCCAGCGCGCGGCGGCATCCTGCGCATCGTCCGCCTCACCCATTTCGACCTCGTCGGCCAGCGTCGGCAGGCCCATGTCGCTGACCGCGATCGCCCGGTCGCGCCAGTGGCGTGCCGTCGCCGCATCGTCCCACAGACGCGCGCGATAATTGCCGTCGAAGGCGATCTTCCCGCCATTGGCGCGTACCTGTGCGCAGAGGTCCAGCAATGCTTCACGCCCTGCATCGGGCAGAATCGCCAGCGTGATTAGGGAGAAATAGAGCAGGTCAGACTGCGCCGCCTGCGCCACCATGTCGGGGCTTTCGGGAAATTCGAACATGCGCCGCGCCGCCGCTTCGCTGCGCCAGTAGTGGAAGCTGCGTTCGCCGGCCGCATCCGTCTCGATCGCATAAAGGCCGGGCAGACGCCCCTGCGCCGCGATCACCAGAGACGTGTCGACCCCCTCCGCCTTCCACTGGTCCAGTAACTGCGCGCTCATCGGATCGGCGCCCAGCGCGCTTGCCAGGCCAACCGTGTCGCCGGCGCGGGCCAGATGGATGGCGGTGTTGATGACATCGCCACCATAGCGCAGGTTCCAGCCATCCCCATCGCCGCGGCTCAGTTCCAGCATCGCTTCCCCAATGACCGTGATCGTCGCCTTCGTCGCCATGCCTGCTCCGCTCTCCATTTGAGCGGGCGTGGTGGGCAGAGCGGGCCGCCAAGTCAAGGGGGCAGACATTCGGCACACGACCACGACGTCACGGAACGTTTGCGCGACGCCACCGTTTTGACGATGGCATGGGAAAGCTACCGCACACCCGCGGTCGATTCGGGGACGTCATGATTACCGCCGCCAACCAGGGTACGGGCCAGGATACCGGCAACCGGTTCGAACTGCTGGTTCAGAGCGTGACCGATTATGCCATTTTCATGCTCGACACCGACGGTATCGTTGCCAGCTGGAACGCTGGCGCCCGGCGCTTCAAGGGCTATGAGGCTGAGGAGATTATCGGCCAGCATTTTTCCCGCTTCTACACCGACGAGGAGCAGGCGGCGGGAATCCCTGTCATTGCGCTTCGCACCGCGGCGCAGGAGGGGCGTTTCGAGGCCGAAGGCTGGCGCGTGCGCAAGGATGGTGGATGCTTCTGGGCCAATGTCGTGATCGATCCGATCCGTGCACCCGATGGCCAGTTGCTGGGTTTTGCCAAGGTCACCCGCGACCTGACCGAGCGCCGCGCCGCGCAGGAGGCGCTGCGCGAGAGCGAAGAGCGGTTCCGCCTGCTGGTGCAGAGCGTGACCGATTATGCCATCTACATGCTGGACCCGGTCGGCACTGTGACCAGTTGGAACATGGGTGCGCAGCGGTTCAAGGGCTATAGTGCCGAGGAGATTGTCGGCCAGAATTTCGCCCGCTTCTACAGCGAAGACGACCGGCTGGCGGGTCTGCCTTCGCGCGCGCTCCACACCGCTGAGACGGCAGGACGGTTCGAGGCGGAGGGCTGGCGTATCCGCAAGGACGGTTCGCGCTTCTGGGCCGGCATCGTGATCGACCCTGTCCGCACGCCCGACGGACAGTTGCTTGGCTTTGCCAAGATCACCCGTGACCTGACCGAGCGACGCGAAACGCAGCGCGCATTGGACGAAGCCCGCGATGCCATCGTCCAGACGCAAAAGATGGACGCGATCGGCAAACTGACGGGTGGCGTCGCACATGATTTCAACAATCTGCTGGCGGTGATCGTCGGTAGCCTCGACCTGGCCCGGCAGCGGCTGGCCAGCGGCGGCGACATCAGCCGCTATCTCGACAATGCGATGACAGCCGCTGATCGCGGCGCGACGCTGACGCAGCGGATGCTGGCCTTTGCCCGAAAGCAGGAATTGAAGCTGCAAAGCGTCGATTGCGTCGCGCTGGTGCGCGGCATGGCCGAATTGTTCCGCACGACATTGGGCACGACCGCCGCGATCGAGACGCGCTTTCCGCTCGCGATCCGCTCCGCCCATGCCGACGCCGCACAACTGGAACTGGCGCTGCTCAACCTGGCAGTGAATGCGCGTGACGCCATGCCCAATGGTGGCCGGATCATTGTCGAGGCCCTCGAAGTCGCAATAGCGCAGGGTGATCGGCCCGATCTTGGCGCTGGCGCCTATATACGGCTGTCAGTGGTGGATGAAGGCGAAGGTATGGATGCCGCGACGCTGGAGCGGGCGCGCGAGCCTTTCTTCACCACCAAGGGCGTGGGCAAGGGCACCGGCCTTGGCCTGTCGATGGTCCATGGCTTCGCACAGCAATGCGGCGGATCGCTGACCATCGCCAGCGCCCCTGGGCAGGGTACGTCGGTCTATCTCTGGCTGCCGGTCGCCCAGCCCGATGCGAATGCGCTGCCGATCGCCAGCGTTGGCGAGGAACAGGCGAACGGCGACACACCGCTGGTGATATTGGCGGTGGACGATGACGATCTGGTCCTCACCAATACCGCCGGTATGTTGGAGGAACTGGGCCACACCGTGTTTCAGGCCACTTCCGGCACGGATGCGCTACG
>JAGVJS010000090.1 GCA_020051025.1 Sphingobium sp.
CTCCGAAGTGGAAGCGATCAACATCAAGCGCCGCGCCGCCTACACACAACTGGCCGGCCAGCGCGGCGTGACGGTACAGGATGTCGCCGCCGCCACCGGCTGCCAGACGCTCAGCAACCGGGTGAAGCAGGGGCAGGTCTACCGCATCGGCGCCGGCGCCTGGCAAACCAAGGGCGCAGGCGCGATCGCACTGCCGGGATATTGCGCGACCGCTGGCTGAACGGCGCAGGATAGAGAATGAAGAAAAGGCGCGGTGGCCCAGCTACCGTGCCTTTTTTGTTATTCGTAGCGGCGGTAGCGGGATGTCTTAGGGCGACCAGTTTTCGCAGTTCAGAGTAGCGTTCGTTGGTCGCCATTGCTGACGTGCTTGGTTGATGGCACGATCATATTTATGGCGGAAGGGGCGCGTGATCGTATGTTCAATAGGAAGTCGTTGGCATATTTTGGCATTGCCCTCCTCTGCCTCGCTGGCCTCGTGCAAGCGTGGGTCTTTAAGGGCAGCATTGGCCGATGTGGGTTTGGCTTCCGCTGCTGGTGATTGGACTAGGATCGCTGTGGGTGCTCCATGATCCGCCTGATCCGAAGGCAAAAGCCTTTGATTTTAACCCTCGACGCGGCGCATTTTGCTTCCTTGCCGGGTTTGTCATTTTCCCAATCGTAGCAGTCATCAACGCGATTTTTGGTGCTGATCTGTCGATAGCTTCGATGGCTGGGTTCACCCTAATTGGATCGTGCTTCGCTGGGATAGCGGGTACTTTCACCGAGCATATTGGCATTTGAGTCATAACGGTCGGCGAAGTCAGCTTTAGCCATGGCGCAAACGGAAAGTAGCCCGTCCGCTTCCCACCCAATGTCGCCATCCACCCCAACGTCATCCCGGCCTTGAGCCGGGATCTCGCTTCTTTTTCCTCGGCGCATAAAAAGCGGGATGCCGGATCAAGTCCGGCATGACGAAGAGGGCATACAACTCATTCTCTCAATCCCGCCCCCCTTCGCTTCGGCCGCGCCTCCGCGATCCTTTGCGCTTCCCCACAATAAGGCGCCAGAAAACCGTATAACTGCCCCGTCAGCGCCTCGACCACCAGCGCATAGATCACATATTGCCCGCGCTTCTGTTCCCGCACCACGCCGGCGGCTTTCAGCACCGCCAGATGCTTGGAAATGGACGGCATCGCCATCTCGAAATTGTCGGCAATCTCGCCCACGGTCATCGGCTCCACCGCCAGATATTCCAGGATGCGGCGGCGCGGTTCGGATGCCAGCGCCTTGAAGATCTTATCCATTCCTATTTAGCTAAATAGGAAATTACGTCAGCGCAAGCCCGCGCGCGCTTCTTGTCCGAAAGGCCGATTTTAGCCGCTTTTGTCGGGGTTGACACTTCATCCTCGCCTTCCTAGAGGGGCCTCGCCTTGACGGGTGCAGCCGCAAGCGCCATGCCGAACGCCACGGGCAGACAATGCCTGATGGAGATGATGCATGGCAGCGGACACACCCGGACAGGACCAGGCGGGCGAGGACTCGCGGATCGCTTCCTTGGAGGAGCGGATCGCGCAGGCCGAGCATGTCGAGAAGGTCAGGCAGGGCGCCACGGAACAGGCCGCGGACGATGGGTCGCGGTTGGGGAACCGGGTGCTGGCGGAACTGATCGGCGGTCTTGTCGGTGGTGCGTTGATCGGCTGGGTTCTTGACCGGCTGTTCAACACGACACCCTGGCTCCTGCTGGTTTTCCTCGGTCTTGGGATCGTGGCGGCCTTCAGGAACATCATCAGATTGACGACGACGAAGCCGCCCAAAGAATAAGGCAGCTTCGCTCCAAGTCCGAAGACATTAGGCGTTACAGGGGTCAACGTGGCAGAATCCGGCAAAATCGATCCGATGCACCAGTTCGCTATCGAACCCCTGTTCGGTACGGATCACTGGTCGCTGGGCGGCTTCAACATCGCCTTCACCAACAGCGCGCTCTATATGGTGCTCGCCGCTGTGGTGCTATGGATCTTCGTGATCGGCGGCATGAAGCGTGAACTGGTCCCCGGTCGCTGGCAGATGGCGGTCGAATATATGACCGGCTTCATCAAGAACCTGCTGATCGCCAATATCGGCGACAAGGGCCGTAAGTACATCCCTTACGTCTTCTCGCTCTTCATGTTCATCTTGCTGGCGAACCTGCTGGGTCTGCTGCCGCTGGGTCTGGTTGGGCTTCACCCCTTCACCTTCACCAGCCATTTCACGGCGACCGGCGTGCTGGCGATCATGAGCTTCTCGATCGTGCTGATCGTTGGCTTCTACAAGCATGGTTTCCACTTCTTCTCGCTGTTCGTGCCGCACGGCACGCCGATCGCGATGGTGGTGCCGCTCTTCTTCATCGAACTCGTCTCCTTCATGGTGCGTCCGTTCAGCCTTGGCCTGCGACTGTTCGTCGCGATGACCGCTGGCCACGTGCTGCTGAAGGTGCTTGCAGGCTTCGTCATCAACAGCGCCAACGCCTCGCCGGCGCTGGGTCTGACCGTCGGCACTGCCAGCTTCATCCTGATGATCGGCATCAGCGCGCTGGAAATGCTGGTCGCGGTCATCCAGGCCTATGTGTTCGCGCTGCTGACTTCGGTTTATCTGAACGATGCCGAGAACCTGCACTAAGTTTCACCTGAGAATTTCCTCAACTTTTATCTGATTTAACAAGGGAGTTTACGACATGGACGCAGAAGCCGCAAAGCTGCTCGGTGCTGGCCTGGCCGCAATCGGTGCGGGCATCGCTGCCCTCGGTGTGGGCAACGTGTTCAGCGCGTTCCTGGAAGGCGCGCTGCGCAATCCGGGCGCTGCCGACGGCCAGCAGGGTCGTCTGTTCATCGGTTTCGCCGCAGCGGAACTTCTGGGTCTGCTGGCGTTCGTTATCGCCATGATCCTGGTGTTCGTGGCCTAATCACGAAATTTAGGAGCGGGCAGGGCGGCGTCTTGCCGATATCCTGCCCGCTTCCCTTATTGACCGCCCTCTGATCGGACGGACCGTATAATGCCTCAAATCGCGCAAATTGCCGAAACCTACTCCAGCCAGATATTCTGGTTGCTGCTGACCTTCGGCCTCGTCTTCTTCGTCATCGGCCTTGGCATGGTGCCCAAGGTTCAGGGCACGGCGGATGCGCGCGACGCGAAGATCAGCGGTGATCTGGACGCGGCGAAGGCCGCCTTCGCCCGCGCCGACGAAGCAGAAGCGGATTACCGCACCCGCGACGCCGCAAGCCGCACCGCCGCCCAGGCGACGCTGGCCAAGGCCAAGAGCGAAGCCGCCAAGGCTTCCGAAATTCGTCTCGCCGCTGCTGATGCAGAGGTCGCGACGAAGATCGCCGCCGCCGAAGCCCGGATCAAGGGTGCCAGCGAAGCGGCCATGGCAGAAATCGAAACCGTCGCCGCCGATGCGGCGCGCGACATGGTGGCTCGCATTTCCGGCGTGGAAGCGTCGGATGATGCAGCCCGCAACGCAGTAAAGGCGGCACTGGCCCATGGCTGAGGCAGCATCCCATAGCGCAGCGGAGGTTCCGCACTTGAACCAGGCAATTCACAGCGAAGGCATGGAACCGGTCGGCACCGTCGCGCACGAAGGCGTCGAACCCCATACCGATCCCAAGGCGGTCGGCATGGACGCCACCGCCTGGGTCAGCCTGGCGATGGCCGCGTTCATCGTCATCCTGCTGGTCAAGAAGGTGCCCGCCCTGATCGGTGGCGCGCTGGACGGTCGGATCGCCCAGATCAAGGCGCAACTGGCCGAAGCGTCGAAGCTGCGCGCCGAAGCCGAAGCGCTCAAGGGCGAATATGAAGCCAAGCTGGCCGCCGCGGCTGGCGAAGCCGATGCCATGCGCAAGGCGGCCGAGCATGAAGCCGAAGGGCTGATCGCCGACGCCAAGGTCCATGCCGAAGATTTGGTCGCCCGTCGTCAGAAGATGGCGGAAGACAAGATCGGCGCCGCCGAACGTGCCGCCATCGCCGGCATCCGAGCCAGGGCAGTCAACGCGGCGACCACCGCCGCCGCCGCCCTGATCGCCCAGGGCCATGACGCCAAGGCCGACAAGGCACTGGTCGATGGCGCGATTGCGGGTCTCGGCACGATCAACTGATCGGATCAGACGGAATATAAAAAGGGCCGGTGCGCACGTCGCACCAGCCCTTTTTGTTTATCCTTCCCAAGCAGGCTTGGGGAGGAGACCTACCTCACGCCGCCAGCGTGGCGTTGTCGATCACGAAGCGATATTTGATGTCGCTCTTCTGCATCCGTGCATAGGCTGTTTCGATCTCCTGGATCGCGATCGTCTCGATCTCGGCAACGATGCCCTTATCGGCGCAGAAATCGAGCATCTCCTGCGTTTCCGCAATGCCGCCGATCAGCGACCCGGCGATCGACCGGCGCTTGAAGATCAAAGCCGCGACATTGGGCGACGGATGCGCATGTTCCGGCACGCCAACCAGCGTCATCGTCCCATTGAGCTTCAGCAGCGCGGTGAACGCATCCAGATCATGGCTCGCCGCGACGGTGTTCAGGATGAAGTCGAAACTGGCCGCATGGGCCGCCATCTCGTCCGCATTGCGTGACACGACGACTTCGTCCGCGCCCAGATCCAATGCATCCTGCCGCTTGCTTTCGGATGTCGTGAACGCCACCACATGCGCGCCCAGCGCGTGCGCCAGCTTCACGCCCATATGGCCAAGCCCGCCAATGCCGACAATGCCGACCTTCTTGCCGGGGCCGGCCTGCCAGTGGCGCAGCGGCGACCAGGTGGTGATGCCCGCGCATAGCAGCGGCGCGACCGCTGCGAGTTGCTCCGGCGCATGGCTGATCTTCAGGACGAAATCGTCCTTGACGACGATGCTCTGCGCATAGCCGCCCAGCGTGTGACCGGGGGCATCTTCAGTCGCGCCATTATAGGTGCCGGTGAAGCCATTCTCGCAATATTGTTCCAGCCCTTCGTGGCATGACGCGCAGCTCTGGCAGCTGTCGACCATGCAGCCGACGCCGACCGTGTCGCCGACTTTGAACTTGCTCACATGGTCGCCAACGGCGGTGACATGGCCGACGATTTCGTGGCCGGGGACGCAGGGGTACAGCGTGCCGTCCCATTCGGAACGGACCTGGTGCAGGTCCGAATGGCAGACGCCGCAATAGGCGATCGCGATCTGCACATCATGTGCGCCAACGGCGCGGCGTTCGATATCGATGGCTTCCAGCGGCTTGTCGGCCGCATACGCGCCATAGGCTTTTACGCTCATTGGGGTGTCCCTTTGATGCTGGTGGGTCGAATATCATGGAGGGGCCGTATCTTTCTGTACGGTGCGGTATAGATAGGAAGGATGCAGGCGCTCCGCAAGCGTGCCCATTGCCAAAACAGCGTCCCGCGCTATCTCTGCGTCCATGTCCGGCCCCCAATCCCCCGACCGTTTCAACGAAGACAAGGCAAGCTTCACCATCACCGGCAGCCAGCCGGATATCGACACCGGCGTGGAGGCGATCCGCACGGTGCTCAAGACGCTGCCGATCCGCCCCGGCGTCTACCGCATGCATGATGCGCGCGGCGACGTCCTCTATGTGGGTAAGGCGCGCGCGCTGAAAAACCGCGTCGCCAACTATACTCAGGTCGATCGCCTGCCCAAACGGCTGCAACGCATGGTCGCCCAGACCCGCAGCATGACGATCGTGACCACCAACAGCGAAGCCGAAGCGCTGTTGCTGGAGGCGCAACTGATCAAGCGCTATCGCCCGCCCTATAATGTCCTGCTGCGTGACGACAAAAGCTTCCCCTTCATCCTGCTGCGCGACGACCACGCCTTTCCCCGCGTCCAGAAACATCGCGGTGCGCGCAAATATAAGGGCCGCTATTATGGCCCCTTCGCCAGCGCCGGATCGGTGACGCGGACCATCAACGCGCTACAAAAATTGTTCCTCCTGCGCAGTTGCACTGACAGCTTCTTCGCCAACCGCTCGCGCCCCTGCCTCCTCTATCAAATCAAGCGCTGCTCGGCGCCCTGCGTCGATCGCATCGATACGGACGGCTATGCCGAACTGGTCAGGGATGCGCAGGACTTCCTCGGCGGCAAATCGACCGCCGTGCAGAAGAAGCTGGGCGCATCCATGCAGGCGGCGTCGGACGCGATGGATTTCGAGCAGGCCGCCGTGATCCGCGACCGGCTCAAGGCGCTGACCTTCATTCAGGGGTCGCAGGCGATCAATGCCGAAGGGCTGGGCGACGCCGATATTTTTGCGCTGGCGGAAAAGGGCGGGGCAATGTGCATCCAGGCCTTCTTCATCCGTGGCGGGCAAAATTGGGGCCATCGCAGCTTCTTCCCGGTCCATACGGCCGACGTCGCGACGGAGGAGGTGTTGGAAAGCTTCATGGCGCAATTTTACGAGGAAGTGCCGCCGCCGCGCCTCATCCTGACTGATCGCGAACCGGCCGAATGCGAATTGATGGCGCTGGCGCTGGCCGAGCGGGCGGGGGGCAAGGTGCGCATCGAAGTCCCGCAGCGCGGCGACCGTACCCGCCTCATCAAACAGGCGCAGCGTAACGCGGTGGAGGCGCTCGACCGCCGCCTCGCCGAAACCACCAGCCAGGGCCGGATCATGGACGACATGGTCGAGGCGTTCGGGCTGGAGGGCGTGCCCGACCGCATCGAAATCTACGACAACAGCCATATTCAGGGTGCGCACGCGCTGGGCGCGATGGTCGTCGCCGGACCGGAGGGTTTCCGCAAAAACGCCTATCGCAAGTTCAACATGAAAGACCCGGCGATCAGCAACGACGATTTCGCGATGATGCGCGAAATGTTCGAACGCCGTTTCGGACGCGCGCAAAAGGAAGACCCGGATCGCGACAGCGGCGAATGGCCGGACCTTGTCCTGATCGACGGCGGCAAGGGGCAGCTATCGGCGGCGCGCACGATGCTGGAGGAAATGGGCATAGAGGATGTGACCATGATCGGCGTTGCCAAGGGGCCACATCATGGCCGCGATGGCCGCGAAGTCTTCCACCTGATGGACGGCCGCGAAATCACCTTCCCGATCAACCATCCGGTCCTCTTCTACTTGCAAAGGCTCCGCGACGAAGCTCACCGCTTCGCCATCGGCGCGCACCGGGCCAAGCGCAGCAAAGCGATCACCGTCAGTTCGCTGGACGAAGTCCCCGGCATCGGTCCCGCCCGCAAGAAGGCGCTGC
>JAGVJS010000351.1 GCA_020051025.1 Sphingobium sp.
CGGCGATCAGCGCGTCGATGTCAGTCGCGGCGTCCAGCGTGGGCGCTTCATGCACCAGCGCGTCGCCGGTGAACTTCGCCATGGTGTTGGCGACCGAAACATAATGGGGGTGCAGGCCGGACGACAGCAGCGCCTTGCCGCGCTTGGTGATGCGGCGGGCCATGCCGATCGCTTCCCAGCAGGCGGTCGAGCCGTCATACATGGAGGCGTTGGCGACATCCACGCCCAGCAGGCGGGCGACCTGCGTCTGGAACTCGAACAGCACCTGCAACGTGCCCTGCGCGATTTCCGGCTGATAGGGCGTGTAGGCGGTCAGAAACTCGCCGCGCTGGATCAGATGATCGACGCTGGCAGGCACATGATGCTTGTAGGCGCCGGCACCCAGGAAGAAGGGCGCCTCCCCTGCCGACAGATTTTTCCGCGCCAGTGCACCCATATGGCGCTCGACCGCCAGTTCGCTGGCATGATCGGGCAGGCCGGCGATGGTGCCGCTCAGGCGGGCTTCGGCCGGCACGTCGATGAACAGGTCATCGATGGATGCCGCGCCGATGAGCGACAGCATGTCCTGTCGGTCGGTGTCGGTAAGGGGTAGGTAGCGCATTATGACTCCTTCTCCCCTCCCCTTCAGGGGAGGGTTGATCGGAGTCACGTGCCTCCGATCAAGGGTGGGGGCTATCCGCTCGGCGCGGCGTGTGGGGCGATCCCCCACCCCAACCCCTCCCCTGAAGGGGAGGGGCTGTTATGGGTTGTTTAAAGGCTCGCCACGAACTTCTTGTAGGCGGCTTCGGTCATCAGGCCTTCCAGCTCGCTGGTGTCGGCGATGCGCAGTTTGAAGAACCAGCCATCTTCTTCGGCGTCGCTGTTGACCAGCGCCGGTTCGTCTTCCAGCGCGCCATTGGCTTCGACCACTTCGCCCGAGATCGGCGCGTACACGTCCGACGCGGCCTTGACCGATTCCACGACGGCGGCGTCGTCGCCCTTTTCGAAGGTGGTGCCTTCGGCAGGCAGTTCGACGAACACGATGTCGCCCAGCTGTTCCTGCGCATAGTCGGTGATGCCGACGGTGGCGATTTCGCCCTCTACGTCGATCCATTCATGTTCGTCGGTGAAATAACGGCTCATTTTTGACTACCCTCCAAAAATATGAAGTCTCAGGCCTTGCGGCGATAACGATGCGGAACGAACGGCATCGGCGCAACCACCGCGACGATGCGCTTTCCGCGCACTTCGATTTCCAGCGCGGTCCCTTCCGCGCTGTGCGGCAGGCTGACCCAGCCCATGGCGATCGGCGCGCCCACGGACGGCGCAAAACCGCCGGAGGTGACTTCACCGACCTGCGTATTGCCGACATGGATGGTCGCGCCTTCGCGGGCCGGCAGGCGGCCTTCGATGGTGAGGCCGACGCGCCTGGCGCCGGGGCCGTCGGCCAGTTCCTTCATGACGCGGGCATGGCCGATGAAGCCGCCTTCCTCACGCCGGCGCTTCTGGATCGCAAAACCGAGGTCCGCGCCAATGGTGCTGACGGCGGGCGACAGGTCATGGCCGTAGAGCGGCAGGCCGGCCTCCAGACGCAGCGAGTTGCGCGCGCCAAGACCGATCGGCTTGACCTGCGGCAGTGCGCACAGCGCATCGGCCAGCAGGGTCACGTCGTCGGCGGGAATGCTGATTTCAAAGCCATCCTCGCCGGTATAGCCCGACCGGCTGATCCACAGCGGGATGCCGCGCCAGACGAACGGGCCGGACTGCATGAAGACCATATCGGCGGTTTCGGGGATGAGCGCAGCGAGCGCCTCGCCCGCTTCCGGCCCTTGCAGCGCCAGCAGCGCCTGATCGGCCATGTGATTCATCACGACGTCGTCGGGCAGATAGTCGATCATCCAGCCGATATCGTCATATTTGGTGGCACCGTTGACGACCATGTAAATCGCTGCGCCATCAAAAGCATTGTCGCCAAGACGCGAGACCATCAGATCGTCCAGGATGCCGCCTTCTTCATTGAGCAGCATCGAGTAGCGCTGACGGAAGGGCTTCAACCCCTTGATATCGCTGGGCAGAATATGTTCGAGCGCGGCGTCCACGCCTTCGCCGGAAAAAGTCAGCTGGCCCATATGGCTGACATCGAACAGGCCGGCATGTTCACGGGTCCAGCTATGTTCGGCCATGATGCCTTCATACTGGATCGGCATATGATAGCCGGCAAAGCCAACCATGCGCGCGCCCTTCGCACGATGCCAGGCGTCGAGCGGAAGCGCTTCGAGCGGCAGGTCTTCGAAATGCGTGGCGTCTTGCGTGCCGGACATGGGCGGCCTTTCCGTACAGGGGTTGGTAGCGACAGCATAGACAGGCCCGGAGTCGGACCTGTGACAACTGCCACCCCCTCTGTCACGGAACCTGAGAGCTTTGACCAGCGGCCTTGCGGCCACATGGCTTACCCCTTCGGTGGGACAGCGTCAGCCGTCCGCTTTCCAGAGTGCCTTGCGCGCGATGCGGTCCTTTAACCTGAGAGATTCCGGGGCGGTTGCTCCTTCGGTGACGGGGTGGCCTCAAAGGCTTCCCATGCTCTCCCGCATCGTGCCCGATGAACGAATCCACCGGAGACGGAGTCGCATTGCTTCAAACGCACCGGCGCGTCAATCGCCTGGCTGTTCTTCTTTCGCCAGACACCGGGCCATGGCGCGGGCGGATCGGCCAGGATCAGGCCGGCGAAGCTCCGATGGCGGCCGCACGCTCCAGTCCGTTCGCGTCGGGCATGCCGAGAAACGGCCAAAAGCATCCTTCGCGTTTTTTCGACTTCGCGCGAAACGAACGGAGGTTGTGCCGTTACGCCTCCACCACCGCCTTGCCGTAAATCTCGGCATGGCGCTTTTCGGCATAGCGGTCGGTCATGCCGGCGATGAAGTCGGCGATGTGGCGGCTGCGGATCGGCTCTTGCCTGTCGCAATCGTCGCGCCATTCGGGCGGCATCAGCGCCGGGTCCGCCTGATAGGCCCGGAACAGGTCGGTGACGATCACCCGCGCCCGGTCCGCCGCGGCCAGTTGTTCGGGATGATGATAGAGGGTTGCATACATGAAGCGCTTGAGGTCGCGCTCCTGCGCGGCGAGTTCGGGCGAGAAAGCGACGAGGGTGCGGCCGAGCGCCCGCACATCCTCGACCGTTTCGACACCCGACTCCGCGATGTTGGCGCGGGTGGCGGCAATCAGGTCATTGGCCATGACACCAATCTGTTCGCGCACCAGTTCGCGCAGCAGCCGGTCCGACGCGACATCGGGATAGCGGGCGCGCACCCGGTCCCAGCAGCTCTCCACCAGCGGCACGGACAGCAACTGGTCAAGCGTCAACAAGCCTGCGCGCAGGCCATCGTCAATGTCGTGGTTGTCATAGGCGATATCGTCGGAAATCGCGGCCAGTTGCGCCTCCAGCGAGGCGTGGCTGGTCAGGTCGAGCGGGAACAGTGCGTCCAGTTCGCGCATCGCCCAGCCGGGGTTGGTGATGGGGCCATTATGCTTGGCCAGCCCCTCCAGCATTTCCCAGCTGAGATTGAGGCCCCGGAAACGCGGATAGGGGCTTTCCAGCAGCATCAGCGTGCGCAGCGTATGGGCATTATGATCGAAGCCGCCATGCTCTTCGAGCGCCTGCTCCAGCGCATCCTCCCCCGCATGGCCGAAGGGCGGATGGCCGATATCATGGGCAAGGCAGAGCGCTTCGGTCAGATCCTCGTTGAGGCCGAGCGTGCGCGCCGTCGTGCGGCCGATCTGCGCGACCTCCAGACTATGGGTCAGGCGGACGCGGAAATGATCGCCGTCAGGCGAAACGAACACCTGCGTCTTGTGCCGCAGTCGACGGAAGGCGATCGAATGGATGATCCGGTCGCGATCCCGCTGAAACATGTCACGCGGCCCCCGCATTTCCCCGCCCGGTTCGGCTTGAAGGCGGCCACGGCTGGCGGCAGGATGGCAGGCATAGGAAGCAAGCGTCGTCATGGCCTGCGTCCTAGACCATTATCGGGCGAGTTTGAACGGCTGACGATACCGAACAGGTGGGGTGACGCAGTTTTATTGACGGGCGTGGCGTGTCACGCGGCCAACAGGCGCACCAGGGGAGCTGCATATTCGATCAGGGCGCCGGGTTCTGCCAGAACTTCCGTTATGAGGCCGGGTTGATCGGCACACAGGTCGATCGGCTCACCGAGCAGGTCGATCCGCGCCACTGCGTCGCCCGCCGCTACCGCACTGCCCACCGGCAGGGCCGAGACGAAGGAGGCAATGTGCGGGGCGGAGACGAGTTGTTCTACCTTGGCTGCCTCCACCGGGACAGCGGCTGGCGGCGCTGACGCC
>JAGVJS010000273.1 GCA_020051025.1 Sphingobium sp.
ATGCGCCATCGCGCCGACGCTGGCCTGTGGGAACTGTTCCTGCCGGAGGTGGGACCGGGCAGCGCCTATAAATATGAGATTGTCGGTGCGGCCGGCGTGCTGTTGCCGCTCAAGGCTGATCCCTTCGCCTTCCAGTCGGAATTGCGCCCCTCCACCGCGTCGATCGTCGCGGCGCCGGACGATCACAAATGGGGCGACGATCGCCATCGCGAATATTGGCGCACGGCCGATGCGCGGCGGCAGCCGGTGTCGATCTACGAAGTGCATGCCGGGTCATGGCAGCGCGGCGAGGACGGCGATTTCCTCAGCTGGGACGAACTGGCCAACCGGCTGATCCCCTATGTTGCGGGCATGGGCTTTACCCATATCGAATTTCTGCCGATCAGCGAATTTCCCTATGATCCCAGCTGGGGCTATCAGACGCTGGGCCTCTATGCGCCGACCGCGCGCTTCGGCGATCCTGCCGGGTTTGCGCGCTTCGTGGACGGCGCACACCGGGCCGGGATCGGCATCATCCTCGACTGGGTGCCGGCGCATTTCCCGACCGACGAACATGGGCTGGCCCGGTTCGACGGCACGGCGCTGTATGAACATGCCGATCCGCGCAAGGGGTTCCACCCCGACTGGAACACGGCCATCTATAATTTCGGTCGGCGCGAAGTGGCGCAATATCTGGTCAATAATGCGCTGTTCTGGGCGGAGCGCTATCATGTCGATGGCTTGCGCGTCGATGCGGTCGCCTCGATGCTCTATCTTGATTATTCGCGTGCGCCGGGGGAATGGATTCCCAACGACCATGGCGGGCGGGAAAATGTGGAGGCGGTCGCCTTCCTTCAACAGATGAACAAGGCGCTCTATGGTGCGCATCCCGGCATCATGACCATAGCGGAGGAATCGACCAGCTGGCCCGGCGTGTCGCAGCCGGTGGATGCCGGCGGGCTGGGTTTCGGCTTCAAATGGAATATGGGCTTCATGCACGACACGCTGCGCTATTTGCAGCGCGATCCGGTGCATCGCGCCCATCATCATGACGATATCACCTTCGGCCTGCTCTACGCCTTCAGCGAGAATTTCGTGCTGGCGCTGAGCCATGACGAGGTGGTGCATGGCAAGGCGTCGCTGCTGCACAAGATGGCGGGCGATGACTGGCAGAAGTTTGCGACGCTGCGGGCTTATTATGCCTTCATGTGGGGCTATCCGGGCAAAAAGCTGCTGTTCATGGGGCAGGAGTTCGCCCAACGTGCCGAATGGAGTGAGGAGCGCGCGCTCGACTGGGATCTGCTCGACCATGGGCCGCATCTGGGCGTGCAGAAGCTGGTGAGCGACCTCAACCATCTCTACCGGTCCCGCCCGGCGCTCCATGCCCGCGATTGCGAGGCGGAAGGGTTCGAATGGGTGTTGGTGGACGGGGCGGCGGACAGTATCTTCGCCTGGCAACGGCGCGCGCCCGGCGTTCGGCCGATCGTCGTCATCAGCCATTTCACCCCGGTGCTGCGGCACGGATACAGGATGCGCCTGCCATCGGGCGGGCGCTGGCGCGAGATATTGAACAGCGATGCGGCCGATTATGGCGGCAGCGGCGCGGGCAATATGGGACGGGTCGAAGCGGATGAGGAAGGATGGGCGAACATCACCATCCCGCCCTTCGCGACCCTGATGCTGGAACTGGATTATTAACACGAGGCGCGCGGCGGACAGTCGGCGACCAGAGGAGAGGCGCGTTAATGCAGAGCAAATATCAGCCGATCGCGCGTGATGCCATGGCCTATGTGCTGGCCGGCGGGCGCGGCAGTCGCCTGGCCGAACTGACCGACCGGCGCGCCAAGCCGGCTGTGCATTTCGGCGGCAAGGCGCGGATCATCGACTTCGCCCTCTCCAACGCGCTCAACAGCGGCATTCGCCGGATCGGCGTGGCGACGCAATATAAGGCCCATTCGCTGATCCGCCATTTGCAGCGCGGCTGGAATTTCCTGCGCCCCGAACGCAATGAGAGTTTTGACATATTGCCCGCCAGTCAGCGTATTTCCGAAAGCCAGTGGTATGAAGGCACGGCCGACGCCGTGTACCAGAATATCGACATTATCGAAGCTTACGCGCCGGAATATATGGTCATTCTGGCCGGTGATCATGTCTACAAGATGGACTATGAGCTGATGCTCCAGCAACATGTCGATAGTGGCGCGGACGTCACCGTCGGCTGTCTGGAGGTGCCGCGCATGGAGGCAGTGGGCTTCGGCGTCATGCACGTGGATGAAGCGGACGTCATCACTGCCTTCATCGAAAAGCCCAAAAATCCGCCCGGTATTCCGGGGCAGCCGGACATGGCGCTGGCGTCGATGGGCATCTATGTTTTTCGCACCCGATTCCTGATCGAACAGTTGCGCCGCGATGCCGACGACCCGGCGAGCAAGCGCGACTTCGGTGGCGATATCATCCCGCATATCGTCAAGCATGGCAAAGCGGTGGCGCATCGCTTTTCCAGCAGCTGCGTGCGGGCCGAAAGCGAGCTGGTCCCCTATTGGCGCGATGTCGGCACGATCGACGCCTATTGGCAGGCGAGCGTCGACCTGACCGACGTGGTGCCCAGCCTTGATCTGTACGACCGCAGCTGGCCGCTCTGGACCTATTCGGAGGTCACGCCGCCAGCCAAATTCGTGCATAATGAAGATGGCCGACGCGGATCGGCCACGTCGTCGCTGGTGGCGGGGGGCTGCATCGTGTCGGGATCGTCGCTCCATCGCAGCCTGCTCTTTTCGGGCGTGCGCACCCATAGTTTCTCGTCGGTGACGGACAGCGTCATCATGCCCAATTGCGAGATCGGGCGCGGCGCGCGGCTGCATAAATGCGTGGTGGATTCGGGCATCCTCATTCCGCCGGGCCTGATCATCGGAGAAGACCCGAATTATGACGCACAGCGGTTCCGGCGGACGGACAGCGGCATCTGTCTGGTGACGCAGGCCATGATCGACCGGCTGGCGGCCTGAGCGAACCATGACGATCAAACTGCTGTCGGTCGCATCCGAAATCTATCCGCTCATCAAGACCGGCGGCCTGGCCGATGTCGTGGGCGCTTTGCCCGGCGCGCTGGCGGGGCAGGGGGTGCAGGTGCGCACGCTGGTGCCCGGCTATCCCGCCGTCATGGCGAAATTGGGTAAGACGAAGATCGTTCATCGCTATCCCGACCTGTTCGGCGCGGCGGCCAGCCTGCTGGCGGCGCAGGTCGAGGGGCTGGACCTGCTGGTGCTGGATGCGCCCGGTTTCTTCGCGCGTGAAGGCGGCCCCTATGGCGATCATGGCGGCAATGACTGGCCCGACAACTGGCGCCGTTTCGGTGCTTTGTCCCGCGCCGGCGCGGACATAGCGGAAGGGACGCTGAAGGGCTGGCGGCCCGATGCCGTCCATGTTCATGACTGGCAGGCGGCGATGACGGCGGCCTATATGCGCTTCGGCCCGGCGGCGCACGTGCCCAAGCTGGTGACGATCCACAATCTTGCCTTTCAGGGGCGGTTCGGGGCGGATATCTTCCCGCACCTTGGCCTGCCGCCCGAAGCCTGGGGCGTGGATGGCGTCGAATATTATGGCGGCACCGGCTTTCTGAAGGCGGGGCTGGTGTCAGCCGATGCGATCACCACGGTCAGCCCGACCTATGCGCAGGAAATCCGGTCGCCGGTGCATGGCATGGGGCTGGATGGCCTGATCAACGGACGCGTCGACCGGCTGCATGGCATATTGAACGGCGTCGACACCGACATCTGGAACCCTGCGTCCGACGCGCTGATCGCCAAGCCCTATGGCGCGCGCGCGCTGGGCAAGCGGGCGGCCAATCGCCGCGCGCTGGAAACGCGCTTCGGGCTGGACCATGACGACGCGCCGCTCTGCATCATCGTCAGCCGCCTGACATGGCAGAAGGGCATGGACCTGATGATCGATGCCGCCGAGCATCTGGTGGCGCTGGGCGGCAAGCTGGCCGTGCTG
>JAGVJS010000062.1 GCA_020051025.1 Sphingobium sp.
CCCGATCCGGTCGACCCATCCCTGCGCGACCACGCTGTCGATCGGCATGATCGCGATGCCCCTGGCCTGCTGGGCGATCAGGTCGTCGATATCGTTCGCCTGTTTCTGCACCCCGCCCTTGGCGTCCAGCACCACCGCGTCCGCTCCTGCCTTCGTCGCGGCGTCGCTAAACCCCTTGGCGATGGCGGCGGCGAAGGGGTAGCTGAGGCCCACGGTGGACAATCCATAGCGCTCGCCACTGGCGGACAGGGCAGGGGCGGCGGGTCGCCCGGCCATCACCGCCTGCCGTACACCCAGCATCGAAACGGCCGCGACCATCAGGGTCGCGACCGACAGGCCGGTCAGAACATGGCGCGCGCGCAGCGGCATCACACGTCCCGCCGCGCCACCAGATAGAGATGCTCGCACGCCAGCACGGTTTCGTCGCGCTGGTTGCGGATGTCGACCGCCTCCGTCACCACGCCATGGCTCGCCCGCTTGGGGTGATCGCGCTTGCCGGCGATGCGGGTGATGGTGCGGATCGTGTCGCCGATATGCACCGGCCGAATGAAGCGCAGCCGGTCATAGCCATAGGACATGGCATGGGGATTGATGACAGTGGCGGTCAGGCCGATGCCGATGGAAAAGACCATCGTGCCATGGGCGATCCGCTGCCCGAAATCCTGCGTCGCGCACCAGTCCGCGTCCATATGGTGCGGGAAGAAATCCCCCGTATGCCCCGCATGGACCACAAAGTCCGTCTCGGTGATCGTCCGGCCGAAACTCTGCCGTTCCGTGCCCGTTTCATAATCCTCAAAATATTGCTCGATGATCATGGCGCACCTGTCAGTTCGGATTGGATGGCGGCGCTGTCCGCGCCCAGCCGGGGGGCGGCCCGGTCATTTTTGATGATCTGGCCATCGACCCGGATCGGGCAGCGGGTCAGCGCCAGCGCTGCGCCATCGGGCGCACGCACCTGCTGCACCGCATCCAGCGCCGCAAAGCCCGGATCGGCCAGCAGCGAGGGCCAGTCCTTGACCGGCGCGGCCCATATCCCCGCAGGCTCCAATATCGACAGCCAGTGCGCGCTCGTCTGCGTCGCCAGATGATCGCGCAGCATCGCCTTGATCGCGTCGCGCTCGGCAAACCAGCGATCCTTCGCAAAGTCGGCAAGTCCCGCGCAGCCGATCAGCGCGCCCAGCCGATCCACCGGCGTCATCGCCAGCGCCATATAACCGTCCACCGCCCGATAAATGCCATAGGGCGCAGCCAGATAGAGATTGGCGTTCGCCACATCGCTACGCTGCGGCATGTCTCCGCCCCGATTCAGATAGACCGCCAGATGTTCAAATTGCAGGTCGATCGCGGTTTCGATCAGGCTGACGTCGACGCGCCCGCCCATGCCGCTCACGCTCCGCCGCACCAGCAGCGCCAATATCCCCTGTACCAGTTGCGCGCCCGCCATCATGTCGGTGATGGAAAGCCCGGTGGGGACCGGAGGCCCGTCGCCATCGCCCGACAGCCAGGCAATGCCCGACAGCGATTGCACCAGCAGATCCTGCCCCGGCCGGTCGCGCCACGGCCCCTCCGGCCCATAGCCGCTGACCCCGGCATAGATCAGGCGCGGATTGATCGCCCGCACATCGTCCCAGCCTAGGCCGAGCCGATCCATGATGCCGGGCCGGAAATTATGGATCAGCACATCGGCATTCGCGACCAGCCGCTTCACCAATGCCAGATCGTCGGCATTTTTCAGGTCCGCAGCCAGGCTCTGCTTGCCCCGATTGATGGCGTGGAACAATGCGCTGTCCTGATCGAAGGGCAGGTCCGCCAGATACAGGCTGCGGCTGGCATCGCCGCCATCGGGCCGTTCCACCTTGATGACCCGCGCGCCCAGATCGCTCAGGCGCAGCGCGGCGGACGGGCCGGCCAGAAACTGACTGAAATCCAGCACGGTCAGCCCGTCCAGCGGCAGCGGCTGTCGCCCCGATCCATCCTGCGATCCCACCGATGACAAGCGCGCACCCTCTTCCAAACAATAATCATTTAATATGATATTTTCTTAGGCTATGGACGAGCGCGAACCGAGTCAACATATTTGTCTGAGTAACTGGAGGGGCGCGATGCGCGGCATGACATGGGACCATCCGCGCGGCGTCGATCCGCTGATCGCGGCATCGCGCGAATGGCAGGAAAAGACCGGACAGGACATCGTCTGGGACCGCCGCTCGCTTCAGGATTTCGAGACCTTCCCGGTCGAGGAACTGGCTCGCCAATATGACTTCATCGTCATCGATCACCCCCATGTTGGGCAAGTCGCCGATGCAGGCTGCCTCGTCCCGCTGGACGAAGTGTGCGATGTTGCCGCGCTGGCAGCTATGGCGAAGGGGTCGGTCGGCCTGTCCTATCCCAGCTATCATTGGAAGGGGCATCAATGGGCGCTGCCCATTGATGCCGCGACGCAGGTGCAGGCATGGGTGCCGGGCCGCCTGTCGCAGCCGCTGCGCGACTGGAACGATGTGGTCGCACTAGCACAGGCAGGCCTGCTGGCGCTGCCCCTGCGCGCGCCGCATTCGCTGATGACGCTTTTTTCGCTCTGCGGGTTGGACGGCGTACCGCTCAACGTGGACGGTCCCGCCCTGTTCCCGGCGCATGCGGCCAGCGCTTATGACCGGTTGTTGCAATTGGCCGATCTGGTCGATCCGATTTCCTATGATCAGGATCCCATCGCCGTGCTGGAGGCAATGGGCAGCGTGGATTCGGCCATAGCCGCCGTGCCCTTCATCTACGGCTATGTCAGCTATGCGCAGGCCGGTTTCCGTCCCGCCCATATCGCCTTCCACGACCTCCCCGTCACCGGCGCAGCCGGTCCTGCCGGATCGGCACTCGGCGGCACCGGTCTTGCGGTCTCCGCCTACAGCCAGCA
>JAGVJS010000337.1 GCA_020051025.1 Sphingobium sp.
GTTGAGGTGCTGCTGGAGCGGGCGGGACGGATGCCGCTGCCGCCCTATATCGCCAGCAAGCGCCCGACCGACGAGCGCGACCGCAGCGATTATCAGACGATGTTTGCGCGGGAAGATGGCGCGGTCGCTGCGCCCACTGCCGCGCTGCACTTCACGCCGGAACTTATGGCGGCCATTAGCAACGCCGGCATCGCGACCGAGACGCTGACGCTGCATGTCGGGGCGGGCACGTTCCTGCCGGTCAAGGCGGAGGATACCGACGATCATCGCATGCATGCCGAATGGGGCCGGATCGACCAAGCGACGGCCGACCGGCTCAACGCGGCGCGGGCGGCTGGCGGGCGGTTGATCGCCGTTGGCACTACGTCACTGCGCCTGCTGGAAAGCGCGGTGGGGCAGGATGGCGTCATCCGCCCCTTCGCTGATGAAACCCGCATCTTCATCACGCCGGGTTACCGGTTTGGGGCCGTGGACGGGCTGATGACCAATTTCCACCTGCCCAAGTCCACGCTCTTCATGCTGGTCAGCGCGTTGATGGGAACGGAGCGGATGCAGGCCGTCTATGGCCATGCGATCGAAGCGGGCTACCGCTTCTACAGCTATGGCGACAGCAGCCTGCTGCTGCCCGATCGTAGTCTTTAATTGCGGGCGTTAATTGCGGGCGCGGTTGCGCGCGAGGCTGAACACGCCGTAGCCGACCGCCGCCAGCGTGCCGACCTTCGCGACCGTCTTGATCGCGCCAGATGCGACATAACCGAGAATCGCGCCCTTAACGCCGCTGTCGCCGTCCCTGCGATCAATCGCTGCGCCGATGGCCGTACCTACCAGATTCTTCATGGATGCTCTCCGTTGTTGCAGAAGAGGCAGCGCTTCGCACCGATGAAAGTTCCGCCGGCAATAGGCTGTATCTATTCGGTTCGCGGGTGAAACCTTTTGCGCCTCATGCGTTGTTTTTGCAGGCAATATGAGGACCAGGCCCATGCAGACCGCTTCCCGCACGGCGCAGCCGCCCTTCACGCCGGGCTTCAGCCCGCTTTATCATGCCGGTGCCAGCAACCACTGCCCATCCTGCACGCGCCAGCAATGGATCGTCGGGCGGATGGTCGCCGAATGCGCCTTTTGTGGCACCGCTTTGCCGCTGGAGCAGTTCAGCACCTATAGTGCCAGCCCGCGCTTCGCCTGCCATGGGCCTGGCGGCGACGATATCCCGGACGAATTGCGCCCGGTATCCTGATTTCGGTATGCTGACCTCAGGCGCGGCCGACGAACAGGAAGCCGACCGCGCCCATGATGCAGGCGAAGGCAGCGAGGTGGCGCCAGTGCAGCGGTTCGCCGAGCACCGTCACCATGAAGCCACCGAAGACGATGAGCGCGATCGCTTCCTGCGCGACCTTGAGTTGGCCCGCGCTCCAGCCATGGACGTAGCCGATCCGGTTGGCCGGGACAGCGAGGCAATATTCGATGAGCGCGATGCCCCAGCTGATCAGGATGACCAGCAGGATCGGCTTGTCCATCCCGCCCTTCAGATGCCAGTACCAGGCAATAGTCATGAAGATGTTGGACAGGATCAGCAGGATGACGGTGGGCATCAGCGTGCTCGCGCAGGAGGGAAGCCGGTGCCTTGTAATCGCAGGGGGCGCCTAAGCAAGCAGCCTTGAAAAAAGGCCCGGCGATGGAGCGCCGGACCTCTTCTCATGGACAGTCAATTATCAGCGATAGCGGCTGCCATAGCCGGTGCTGCTGCTGGCATAGCCTTCGCCGGTCCAGCCGCCGCGTTCCTTGTCCCGATCGCCAAACAGGGCGTTCTGCTCGCGCTCGGTGCGCCAGGCGGTCTGGGCTTCGTCGGCAGTTTTTTCCAGCGTCACCTTCGTCGCGTCGACCGACTTGATCCAGCTCGACGGGATGGAATGATGAACGCCGCCGGCATCGGTATCATTCTTGGTCAGGATGATGCGGTCGCCGCGCAACTTGTCGACGGTGCCGACATGTTCGCCATCGCTGCCGACCACTTCCTGATGTTCCCTGACCTGACTGATCGCCTGACGCTGTTCGCCGCGGCGGGTGCGCCAGGTGCCGAATTCGCTGTTGAACCGGTCGCGGTTTTCGCGCTGATATTCGCTATAGTCGCGGTCCAGCTCATCGATCCGCTGCTGACGCCAGCTGTGATAATTGCTGTCGTGATGGGCGCCATAATCCTGTTGCGGGCCAAAGGCGCGCACGCGGTGATCCTCGCTGGCATAGCCGCTGCGTTCGCCGCTATAGGGCGTGTAGCCGCGATTGGGGAGATAATCGCTGCGCGCGGCGCTGGCATAGCCGAGGCGGCTCGACTGGTCGCGCGGGTCGCCATAGGGGCGGTTATAATATTCGTCATATTCGCGGCGGCGCTCGGCCTCTTCATCGCCGAACCAGCTGCGGATTTCGTCACCCGCCCGATCGAAGAAGCCGCGATCCTCATAGTCATAATCGGCCGGGGCACGGCGATAGTCGGGACCGCCGAACTGGCCACGGGTGCCGTAGCGATAGCCATATTCGCTGCGGCCATAGTCGCGCTGACCGCGATAGCGGTCGCCGCGATCCAGATTGCCGGCATAACGGTCTTCGCCACCATAGCGGCGTCCGCCTTGGTAACCCATCGTCCTTCTCCTTCGTCTTTCTTCTGAGCGCCGCCTCGTGCGGCGTCGACGGGTCATCAATGAGTGGACGGGGGCATCGTTCCGGGCGTTACGCAGGGGTAATGTCCTGCCGGTCGGGCATCTCGTCGTGCCAAAATTCCAAGCTTTTCCGCAGGCTTGATCCAGATCAGTCGACGGCATGGCTTTTTGTGCAAAATGCTGTTGCAAGGGCCAAATCGCTATCCTATAGGCAGCGCTCCTTCGGGGGCCTTAGCTCAGCTGGGAGAGCGCGTCGTTCGCAATGACGAGGTCAGCGGTTCGATCCCGCTAGGCTCCACCAACCCCTTCCCAGGGTTGATTTCGAAGGACTTTACCGCCGGCGCCGGATGCGCGTAGAGCGGTTTCCATGACAGATGAAGATGATGCGGGCCGTCCGGCCGCCACCGTGGTGATCGTGCGGGACCGGCAGGGTCGACTGCCCGAATTGCTGATGGTGGAGCGGGCATCGAGCATGGCCTTTGCCGCCGGCGCCTTGGTGTTTCCCGGCGGCGCGGTGGACGCGGCGGATCATGATCTTGCGGCGCGCATCGACCATGGGCTGG
>JAGVJS010000380.1 GCA_020051025.1 Sphingobium sp.
CGCAGACCCCGCAGCAGGTGGTCGATGCGGTGAAGGCGTCGGGCCTGCGCGGGCGCGGTGGGGCGGGCTTCCCGACCGGGATAAAGTGGCAGACGGTGCTGGATGCGCCCGCTGGCGACAAATATATCGTCTGCAATGCGGATGAGGGCGACAGCGGCACCTTTGCCGATCGGATGCTGATGGAGGGCGATCCCTATTGCCTGATCGAAGGCATGGCGATCGCCGCCCATGCCGTCGGGGCCGGGCGCGGCTATATCTATATCCGGTCCGAATATCCCTTCTGCATCGCGACCATGCGCGCGGCGATCGAAGCATCGGCGCCTCTGGTGGCACCGTTCATGCTGGAAGTGCGCGAGGGGGCGGGCGCTTATGTCTGCGGCGAAGAGACGGCGCTGCTCGACAGCATAGAGGGCAAGCGCGGGCAGGTGCGCGCAAAGCCGCCGCTGCCGGCTTTACAGGGGCTGTTCGGTCAACCCACGGTCATCAACAATGTGCTGTCGCTGGCCGCCGTGCCCTTCATTTTGAGCGAGGGGGCGGAGGCCTATGCGGCGGTCGGCTTTGGCCGGTCGCGCGGGACCATGCCGGTGCAACTGGCCGGCAATGTGCGACATGGCGGGCTGTATGAAATCGGCTTCGGTATCACGCTGGGCGAGCTGGTGAACGAGATTGGCGGCGGTACGGCGAGCGGGCGGTCGGTGCGCGCGGTGCAGGTGGGCGGGCCGCTGGGCGCCTATTTCCCGCCCAGCATGTTCCATCTGCCCTTCGATTACGAAGCCTTTGCGCAGGCGGGTGGGCTGATCGGCCATGCGGGCATCACCGTGTTCGACGACAGTGTCAACATGGCGCATATGGCGCGGTTCGCGATGGAGTTTTGTGCGGCGGAAAGTTGCGGCAAATGCACGCCCTGCCGGATCGGATCGACGCGCGGCGTGGAGATTATGGATCGGATTATCGGCGCGCGGAATGATGTTGCTGCACCCGTGGATGCGGCCACGGGAGGGTATTTGGGCAAGGCGCTCTATTCCCGTTCTCCCGATCGGATCGACGTGTCGATCGTCGCGCAGACCAATCTGCTGCGCGATCTGGCCGATACGATGAAATATGGGTCGCTTTGTGCGCTGGGAGGCTTCACCCCCTATCCGGTGCTGAGTGCGCTGGACTATTTTCCTGAGGATTTTGGCGCGGAAGCGCCCGTTAAGGAGGCCGCGGAATGAGATTTTCCCGCGAAACCGACCATGGCACGCCGGCTGCCATCGCGACCGGCAAATATGTGACGCTGACGATCGATGGCCAGCCCGTGACCCTGCCCGAAGGCACCAGCATCATGCGCGCCGCATCGCTGACTGGCGGGGCGATCCCCAAGCTGTGCGCGACCGACCATGTCGAAAGTTTCGGGTCTTGCCGGCTGTGCCTGGTCGAGGTGGAGGGGCGCAACGGCTATCCCGCGTCCTGCACCACACCGGTTGCCGAGGGCATGGTGGTGCGTACCCAGACCGACCGGCTGAAGCAGCTGCGGCGCGGGGTGATGGAGCTGTATATTTCAGACCATCCGCTCGATTGCCTGACCTGCGCGGCCAATGGCGATTGCGAATTGCAGGATCAGGCGGGGGCGGTCGGCCTGCGCGATGTACGCTATGGCTATGACGGCGCGACCAACATGGGGCAGCCGAAGGATCAGTCGAACCCCTATTTCGATTTCGATCCCAGCAAGTGCATCGTCTGTTCGCGCTGCGTGCGCGCCTGCGAGGAAGTGCAGGGGACGTTCGCGCTGACGATCGAGAATAAGGGGTTCGAATCCAAGGTGTCGCCGTCGCAGGGCGAGGATTTTCTGGGGTCGGAATGTGTGTCCTGCGGGGCGTGCGTACAGGCTTGTCCGACCGCTTCCCTCATCGAGAAGAAGGTGGTGGATACCGGCACGCCCGACCGCGCGGTCGTCACCACCTGCGCCTATTGCGGCGTCGGCTGCACCTTCCGCGCGGAAATGCGGGGGGAAGAGCTGGTACGCATGGTGCCATGGAAGGAAGGCAAGGCCAATCGCGGGCATAGCTGCGTCAAGGGCCGCTTCGCCTGGGGCTATGCCCAGCATCAGGACCGTATCCTCAATCCCATGATCCGCGCGTCGGTGGATCAGCCGTGGCGGGAAGTATCGTGGGAGGAGGCGATCGCCCATACCGCGTCAGAATTTCGCCGGATTCAGGCGAAATATGGGACACGCTCCATTGGCGGCATCACGTCGAGCCGCTGTACCAACGAGGAAACCTTCCTTGTCCAGAAGCTGATCCGGCAGGGATTCGGTAATAATAATGTCGATACCTGCGCGCGGGTCTGCCACTCGCCGACCGGCTATGGGTTGAGCCAGACGTTCGGCACGTCGGCGGGGACGCAGGATTTCGACAGCGTGATGCAGGCGGACGTCATTCTGGTCATCGGAGCCAATCCGACTGACGGGCATCCGGTGTTTGCCAGCCGCATGAAGAAGCGCTTACGGCAGGGCGCGAAGCTGATCGTCATCGATCCGCGCCGGACCGATCTGGTCCAGTCGCCGCACATTGCGGCGGAGCATCATCTTCCGCTGCGGCCCGGCACCAATGTCGCGATGCTGACGGCGATCGCTCATGTGGTCGTGACCGAGAAGCTCTATAACGAAGCCTTCATCCGCGAGCGGTGCGACTGGGACGAATTTATGGACTGGGCGGAGTTCGTGTCGGAAGCGGCGCGTTCCCCGGAAGCGATCGAGCCGCTGACCGGGGTGAAAGCGGATGATGTGCGGGCGGCCGCGCGGCTCTATGCCACCGGGGGTAACGGCGCGATCTATTATGGTCTGGGCGTCACGGAGCATTCGCAAGGCTCCTCGACCGTCATGTCCATCGCTAACCTGGCCATGGCGACGGGCAATGTCGGGCGGGAGGGCGTGGGCGTGAACCCGCTGCGGGGGCAGAATAATGTGCAGGGCGCCTGCGACATGGGCAGCTTCCCGCATGAGTTTAGCGGTTATCGCCATGTGTCGGACGATGCGACGCGCGGGCTGTTCGAGCGGACATGGGGCGTGGCGCTGGACGCCGAGCCGGGGCTGCGTATCCCCAATATGCTGGACGCTGCGACGGACGGGACGTTCAAGGGGCTGTTCGTGCAGGGCGAGGATATTCTCCAGTCCGATCCCAATACCCATCATGTCGCGGCAGGGCTGGCGGCGATGGAATGTGTGGTGGTGCAGGATCTGTTCCTCAATGAAACCGCCAATTACGCCCACATCTTCCTGCCCGGATCGACCTTTCTGGAGAAGGACGGCACCTTCACCAATGCGGAGCGGCGCATCCAGCGCGTTCGCAAGGTGATGGCGCCGCTTAACGGTTATGCCGACTGGGAGATCGTGCAACTGGTGGCGCAGGCTATGGGGCTGAACTGGGACTATAGCCATCCCTCGCAGGTCATGGACGAGATTGCGGCGCTGACGCCGACCTTCGCCGGGGTGCATTATGACCGGCTGGAGGCGGAAGGATCGCTGCAATGGCCGGCCAATGATGCCGCGCCTGACGGGACGCCGACTATGCATATCTGCGGCTTCGTGCGGGGGAAGGGCAAGTTTGTCGTCACCGACTATGTGCCGACCGATGAGAAGACCGGGCCGCGCTTCCCGCTGCTGCTGACGACCGGGCGAATCCTGAGCCATTATAATGTCGGGGCGCAAACGCGGCGGACGGCCAATACCGCCTGGCACCCGGAGGATCGCCTCGAAATCCATCCGAGCGATGCGGACAATCGGGGGCTGAAGGATGGGGACTGGGTGACGCTGCGCAGCCGGGCGGGGGAGACGACCCTGCGGGCGCTGGTGACGGAGCGGGTGGCGCCGGGCGTGGTCTATACGACCTTCCACCATCCAGAGACGCAGGCCAATGTCATCACGACCGACTATTCGGACTGGGCCACCAACTGCCCGGAATATAAGGTGACGGCGGTGCAGGTGATGGCCAGCAACGGGCCGAGCGACTGGCAGCAGGATTATGCCGAGCAGGCCCGGAATAGCCGCCGCATCGCGCCACTGGAAGCGGCGGAATAGGTAGAACATATGAGCGACGACGCGCATGTCATGTCCACCACGGACCGGCTGGTCTATATGGCGCACCAGATCGCCCGCAACCTGGCGATGATGGGCGAGGCGGAGGCGACGGAGGCGCTGGCCGAACATCTGACTCGCTTCTGGGATCCGCGGATGAAGGCGCAGATCATCGCCATCGCGCAGGACCAGCCCGAACGGCTGTCGCCGACGGTGGCCGCCGCCGTGGCCCGGATGGCGCAGGGCAGGCCAGCGCTGCAGGTCGATGCAGCGCAGTTCAACGCGGTGGATGAGGCGGGCCATTGCGACGCCGGTTGAGCGGCGCGCCTTCCACCGCTACGCAATGATGATGGATGCCCCAGCCGCCAGCCCCCTGACATTCGATCGTTTGACGCCCGATGGCGAGAGGAAGGCGGTCGACCGGCCGCTGGCGGAGGAAGTGCCGGTCGCGATCGAATATAATGGCGCGGGCTATGCCGTGCTGATGGCGACGCCTACCGATATCGGCGATCTGGTGCAGGGGTTCAGCCTGGCCGAGCGGCTGGTGAGCCGGGACGATGCGCTGCTGGACGTGGATGTGCATGATACGGGCGCGGGGGTCATTGCGCGGGCTACCCTGCCGCCGCATCGCACAGACGGACTGCTGGAGCGGGTGCGGCATCGTGCGTCGGACAGCAGTTGCGGCCTGTGCGGGATCGAGAATCTGGAGCAGGCGATCCGGCCTTTGCCCCGCGTGACGACGACGTCGCAGGCGGACCGGGCCGCCATCTTCCGGGCGCTGCGGGATTTGCGGGATCATCAGCCTTTGAATGTTGCCACCGGCGCGGCGCATGCGGCGGCCTGGGTGAGTGCGGACGGGGCGATCC
>JAGVJS010000262.1 GCA_020051025.1 Sphingobium sp.
GTCAGGTTGACGACCGTGAGTTTGGCCATTTCAGCGCGCTGCACATGGTTGCGCACCTGGATGAGGGCACCAATCGCCAGCGCATGAATTGCCAGGATGGCGGCGATAGCGGGCAGATTAGGGCGTGATCGAACGCCGTAGCGACTGGCCGCCACAGGCACCGCGACGACGGGCGACGGGGACATTGCCGGCGCGGCCGTGATCGCCTGTTCAGAACCGGCATCATAATCGTCGATCGACAGACTCGCGGCTTGCAACATGGAAGCGCCTCCCTCTCAGCGCCCTTAGCGCGAAGACTAATGCGAATCAATTGCGTCCCAGCAACAGGACAGAAATTAAAGACGGGCGGCGACCCGAGGAGAGGATATCGCCACCCGCCTTTCACCCCGGCCGGGACAGGCCGGGGACTTTGGGATCAGAACTGATAGTTCAGGCTGAACACCGCCGATCGGGTCGGCGCCGGCTGCGCCCAGCTGCCGCCGACAGAATTGCGCACCGTCGTCACATATTTCTCGTTGGTGAAATTCTGGACGTTGACCTGCGCCTTCAGGTTCGGCGTGATCGGGTAATTCACCATCAGGCGATGGATGGTGTAGCTCGGCACATGATAGGCAACATAGGTGCCGGCCGCCAACTGGGCCAGCGTCGGCTGGTTCAGCAGGAACCTGCCCTGATAGGTCAGGCCATAGCCCAGCTCCAGGCCGAAATCGAAGCGGTAGGTGGTGAACAGGCTGCCCGAATGTTTCGGCGTGTTGGTCAGCGCATAGCCCGCCGTCGGATCAGGGAAGGCCGCGCTGTTGGCGCAGGCCCCTGCCGCCGGATCGGACGTGCCCGGATGATCGAGGCAATAGTCCGAGACACCCTGCTTGATCTTCGACTTCAGGTACATGTAGTTGGCCGAAATCGTCCAGTTGCTGGTGATGTTGCCCGACGCGCCGAAGGACATGCCTTCGACCCGCTGGCGGCCGTCGGTCGCCTGATCCGGCAGCAGCGGATCGCCCGACACGACCTTGATCTGATTGCGATCGTTGCGAAAAGCGGCGAGCGTCAGCAGCAACTTTTTGTCGAACAGGTCGGCCTTGGCGCCGATTTCATAGTTTTTCGTGGTTTCCGGCTTCACATTGCAGGTGCCGCTGCCGCCGGCCGTATTGTCCGCCGTGCAGCTGCCATCGACCGAGGCCTTGGACGGCAGCTTGGAGTTGCCGAAGGCGACGTAGAGGCTGGTGTCCGGCGTCGGCTTCACCACCGCGCCGACGCGATAGGAGAAGAGATTGTCGTCGGTACGTGGCAAGGTGGTCGCGCTGGTCAACTGGCCCAGCGCCGGCGAACCGGCAGTCACATTATAGGCGAAGCTGCGGCTGAGGCCCTTCACATTCTCATAGCGCAGGCCACCGTTGACCTCGAAAAAGTCGCTGAATTTCAGCGTGTCGAACAGATAGGCGGCATAGCTGGTCTGCTCGCCCAGCGCACGGCTGGTACGGATGAAGTTGATCGGACCGCTATAGTCGTTGTTGCCGTAGGTATAGCCGGCCGGTCCCTGCACCACTTCGCCGGGATTGGCGATGTTCACCAGCGGGAAGAGGGGGGTCGAGCCGTCGGCGTTGCGGGGCAGCGCGCCCTGTTCCTGCCGATATTGTTCCCACATGGCCGACGCGCCGAGAACCAGCGTATGGCCCACGCCACCGGTGTCGAAATCGGCGCTCAGGTCGATCTGGTTATAAGCGGTCGTGTTGTTGATGAAACGCTGAACGCCACGACCGCCCGTGGGCAGATAATAGCCGGCTGGCACGGTGAAACTGGCGCCGTTGACCGTGGTGGTGCAGGCCGCGCCGATCCCCGTATTCACATCTGGCGGCTGAAGGCCGGTCGACGCGAGGCAGAAGGTGCCGTTAGGCTGGCTGGTGATCGTATTCTGGCGAATATGTTCGTAGCGGGTCAGGTTGCGGATCTTCACCGCATCGCTGAACTGATGGCTGAAGATCGCCTGGAGCGAGCGGGTCTTGCTGTTCTGCTGGTCCAGATTGGCGAAGCCATAATAGCCAGACCGGTCGAATTCCTTCAGGAAGCCGCCTTCGCGCGGGTAATAGCGCAGGCCATATTGCGGCATGGCATCGTCATGCAGATACTCGCCCTGCACCGTCAGGCTGGTCGGGCTGTCGATGCCGATGGTGATCGCCGGGGCGAAGCCGTAGCGTTCATAATATTCGACATCGCGGCCGGGCACGTCATTCTTGTGATAGACGGCATTCAGACGGACCGCGATCAGGTCGTTGACGCGCTTGTTGGCGTCGATCGTGGCGCGATAATAGTTATCGGTGCCGACGCCGGCGTTCAGGATCGTCTGGTCGTCGGCCAGCGGGCGCTTGGTGACCAGATTGATCGTGCCGGCGACCGAACCGCCGCCGTTCATCACCGAATTGGCACCGTTCGTGACTTCGACCTGCTCGATATTATAGACTTCGTTGCGGTTCAGGAACGCGCCCGACCGCACGCCGTCGATCGTCACGTCGTTCTTGGCGTCCTGACCGCGCAGGATGATACGGTCGCCATAGCCAAAGCCACCCTCGCCCGCGCCGAAGGTGATGCCCGGCACGGTCGAGAGAACATCGCGCAGGGTCAGCAGATTTTGTTGCTGGATGGTTTCCTTGCCGATGACGGTGATGGTCTGCGGCGTGTCGAGCAACGGGCGGGTATATTTGGGCGATTCCGCCTTTTCGACCTTGATCGCGGATTCATCGATCGCGCTGTCGGTGACGGTTACGCCGCCAAGGCGCGCCCCCTGTTCCCCCTCCTGCGCGCTGGCGCTGGCGGCAAAGGCCATGGCGCCAACGCAGCCCAAAGCCAGAAAGGACGTCATATTCCCGGACTTCGACATAAAAGCAGTTCCCCTTTTGTAGTTGGGGCAGGCTGCTATTGAGAGTCCTTCGCAAAGTCAACGCTATTGCGACTAATTATTGCTGCTGTTGCGAGATTGTTGCAGAAATAGCCAGCTGCGGATGGCGCTCGCTAGGTTGGGCGGATGCGACGCCGCGAGCCGCTCCACATCGATGCGGGCGACGAGCGCGTTGACGGGGAGTTGTTGCCGGGCAGCATGGGCGCGCAGGGCGTCCCAGAAAATCGGCTCCAGACTGATCGCGGTCTGGTGCCCCGCAATGGTCAGGCTGCGCTTGACCGGCGGGGAGAAGGGCGACCCTTCCGGCCCATCGGGGCCATGGTCAGGGTCGCCCGCTTCCATCAATACATATGCTGGCCGCCGTTGATCGACAGGGTGCTGCCGGTCACGAAGCCACCATCCTCACTGCACAGGAATGCCACGCCGCGCGCGATTTCATGCGCCTGGCCCAGACGGCCGACGGGAATCTTCGCCACGATCTTTTCCAGCACGGCCGGCGGGACCGCCGCCACCATGTCAGTGTCGATATAGCCCGGCGCGATCGCGTTGACGGTCACGCCATATTTCGCGCCTTCCTGCGCCAGCGCCTTGGTAAAGCCATGGATACCGGATTTGGCGGCGGCATAGTTGACCTGACCATATTGGCCGGCCTGGCCGTTGATCGACCCGATATTGACGATACGACCCCAGCCGCGCTCGCGCATACCGCCGAACGTCGCCTTGGCCATGTTGAAACAACCGCCAAGGTTGATGCGCATGACTTCATTCCAGTCGTCGAAGCTCATCTTCGCCAGCACGCCATCGCGGGTGATGCCGGCATTGTTGACGACGATATCGACCGGACCGAGCGCTTCTGCCACCTGGGCCACGCCATCCAGGCAGGCCTGATGATCGCCCACATCCCATTTGAAGCTGGCAATGCCGGTCTTTTCGGTGAAGGCCTTCGCCTTTTCCTCATTGCCGGCATAGTTGGCGGCAACGGTATAACCCAGTTCCTTCAGCGCCAGGCTGATCGCCTCGCCGATACCCCGCGTTCCGCCCGTCACGATCGCCACTTTCGACATAAAGCGTCCTCTTCCCAAACAGGGTCAGTCCATCCAACCCGAAAGCTCGCGGCTCATCAGCCTCTGATAGAGAGTGATAGCTGCCGCCGATGCATTTAGACAGGGCAAATAGGCAAAATTTTCACCGCCATGGCGCAAAAAAACCTCTTTCGCCCGCAACGCGATTTCCTCTAAGGTTTCAAGGCAATCCGCCGAAAATCCGGGTGTTACGACAGCAATATTCCGGACACCTTCCTTTACCAATTTGGCGAGTGTCGCCTCGGTTTCCGGTTCAAGCCATTTGGCCCGGCCGAAGCGCGACTGGAAGCTCATATGCACCGGCAGGGAAAGGGCTTCGCGCAACAGGCGGACGGTCTTGAGCGACTGACAATGATAGGGATCGCCCAGATGCAATGTGCGTTCGGGCATGCCGTGGAAGCTGGCGAGCAGCGCATCCGGCACGAAGTCGAGCGTGGCGACATGCGCCTCGATCGACGCCTTCAACGCCGCGATATAGGCCGGGTCGTCATGATAGGGCGGCAGGGTGCGCACCGCCGGTTGCCAGCGCATCGCCGCCAGCGCGGCGAAGGCGGCATCATTGGCGGTCGCAGTAGTCGCCCCGCTATATTGCGGATAGAGCGGCGCAAGCAGGATGCGGTCGCAACCCTGGCGCTTCATCGCCGCCAGCGTTGTAGCAATGGCGGGATTGCCGTAGCGCATCGCCCAGTCGACCACGACATGCGGCATCGCCTGCTGCAACGCCTGCGCCGTGGCGCGGGTATGGACGGCGAGCGGCGATCCTTCGGGCGTCCACACCTGTTGATAGGCATGGGCGGACTTCTTCGGTCGGGTGGTCAGGATCACGCCGTGCAATATCGGCTGCCACACCAATTTGGGGATTTCCACGACACGCGGGTCGGACAGAAATTCCGCCAGATAGCGGCGCACCGATGTGGCATCGGGCGCATCGGGCGTGCCGAGGTTGATGAGCAGCACGCCCACCCTGGGCGCGGGGATGACGGGATGATCGGCAGGGATGGTCATGCGCTTCCCACAAGCGGCAGGCTGCGCAGACGCTGGCCTGTCCAGGTATAAAGGGCGTTGGCGATGGCAGGCGCGACCAGCGGCGCCGCCAGGTCGGTGATGCCGGCGGGGTCGGCGCTGCTGCGCATCAGTTCCACCGTCACCTCGCCAATATCGGCGAGGCGCGGCAGGTTCATACGGCCCAATATGGCGCGCGTCGGCATCCCCTTTTCATAGGGGACGGACGCGCCCATCGCATAGGCGAGGCCATGGATCAGGCCGCTTTCGATCTGCTGCCGGGCAATGTCGGGATTGACCTGATCCCCGGCATCGACCGCCGCGACGATGCGGTTGACGCTGAGCGCGTCGCCATTCATCGCCGCTTCAACCATGACCGCCGCATAGGCCCCGTTCATCATATGGGTGGCCAGCCCCTGCCCGCTGCCGGGGATCCCCCCCTGCCAGCCGCCCATCGACGCGGCGGTCGAGAGGCAATGGGCGAGGCGCGGATTGCCGCCCAGCATCTGGATGCGAAAGGACATGGCCTCCATTCCCGCCAGATGGGCCAGTTCATCGATGAAACTTTCGGTGAAGAAGGCGCCATGCAGATGCGCATTGCCGCGCATGACGCCGAGCGGCAGGCCGACATCGGCCGGGAAATGATCCACCGCCCAGTTGGGAATGGCATAGGGCGGGACCATTCCGGCCACCGCCAGCCGGGTCGCCCGATCCGCGGCATCGGCCGCCGCTTCATGCGGTAATTTGCCGTCGGCGATGCGCGCCCATGTCTGGGTCATGGCGCAGGGCGTAGCGACTTTCGCCGACCAGCCCTCGATCGCGCCGCCCCGGCCCAGCCTGGCGGCCATGCGGGCATGGGCCGGCGCACTGGGGCGATCCTGGATCACATCTTCCAGCCGCGACCAGAGCAGTTGCACCGGCCGCTGCATCTCCTGCGCCAGCAGCGCCGCCTGCACCCCGACGTCCCAGTCCATCGCGCGACCGAAGGAACCGCCGGCATGGAGCGGATAAAGCGTCACCGCCCGCTCCGACAGA
>JAGVJS010000074.1 GCA_020051025.1 Sphingobium sp.
CGCTGCTGATCGGCCTCATGGCGATGTTCGCCGTGACCAATGCCCTGTCGGCCCTGTCGCCCAGCTATAACTGGATGCTGCTCTTCCGCTTCCTCTCCGGTGTTCCCCATGGCGCCTATTTCGGCGTCGCCGCATTGGTCGCCGCCAGCCTGGTACCGATCGAAAAGCGGACTTTGGCCATCGCCAAGGTCATGTCGGGCCTGACCGTCGCCACCGTGCTGGGCGTTCCGGTCGCCAACTGGATGGGGCAGGCGCTCGGCTGGCGCTCGGGCTTTTTCATCGTGGCGGCGCTCGCCGTGGCGACGGTGACGCTGGTGGCGCTCTACGCCCCGCGCGACTCCGGCGATCCCAAGGCCAGCCCGATGCGCGAACTGACCGCATTGGGCAAAGGACAGGTGTGGTTGACGCTGCTGACCGGCGCGATCGGCTTCGGCGGCCTGTTCGCTGTCTACACCTATGTCGCATCGACCATGATCGAAGTGACCCATGTGTCGGAAACCTATGTGCCGCTAATCCTCATCATCTTCGGCATCGGCATGACGCTGGGCAATCTGGTGGTCGCATGGCTGGCCGACAAGGCGCGCAACCGCACCGTCATCGGCGTGCTGCTGTGGAGCGCTGTGTCGCTGGCGCTGTTCCCGCTAATGGCCGGCAATATCTGGACGCTCAGCCTGATCGTGTTCCTGATCGGCATTGGCGGAGGGCTGGGCACGCCGTTGCAGGCGCGACTGATGGATGTGTCGGGCGATGCGCAGACGCTGGCCGCTGCCCTGCACCATAGCGCCTTCAATGTAGCCAACGCCGTTGGTCCCTGGCTCGGCGGCCTGTCGATTGCCGCGGGCTATGGACTTGTCTCGACTGGCTGGATCGGCGCGGCACTTGCGCTGGGTGGCCTGGCCGTTTTCCTGCTGGCCATCGCGATGGATCGCCGTTCTTCCGACATGATCCCCGTCGCCGCCGAATAAGCCGCTTTCCCGCGGCCGCTCCGCCGGATAAGGCAGAGGCATGAACGATCAGGCGAGAGAAGCGAAGCTGGCTGAAGCGGCAATCGCCGCCCTGCAACGCGGCGATACCCCGGTGGCGCTGGCGACCCTGCGGGAAATGGGTGACCCGCCGGCCATGCTGATGGCGCAGGCCTGCAACCGGATCGGCGACCTGGATGGCGAGGCAGCGGCGTTGCGACGCATGCTGGATGCAGACATGCGCAGCTTACCCGCCCTGTTGGCCATGGGGCAAAATGCGCTTCGCCGGGGCGATGAGCGCGCATCGACCAGTTGGTTCCGCACCGCCCTGGCCCAGGCCGCCGCGACCGGCGCGCCACCCCAGCTTCAGCCGCTGTTGCAACAGGCGCGGGTGAGCATCGCACAATCGGGCCAGCGTTTCGAAGATCATCTGACAGCCGCAATCCGTGACTTGCCGCAACTCCCCCGGATCGCCCATGCCACCGACCTGCTGCTGGGCAAGCGCGACCTGTATCTGCAACAGCCCAGCATGTTCTATTTCCCCGGCCTGCCGCAGCGCGCCTTTTACGAGCGCGAAGAGTTTGACTGGGTCGCGCCGATGGAGGCGATGACCGACGCGATCGTGGCGGAACTCGCTGCGGTACGCGCGCAGGAGGCGGAATTTGCGCCCTATGTGCAGACGCCCACGGACCGCCCCGCACCCAATAATCCTCTGCGCGACGATCCCAGTTGGGGCGCGCTCTATTTCTGGCAGAGCGGTGCTCGGGTCGAGGAGAATGCGCAGCGTTGCCCGTCCGTCATGGCCGCGCTGGCGGTGGCACCCATCCCGGTGATTGCAGAGCGCTCCCCGATGGCGTTGTGGTCGTTGCTCAAGCCCGGCACC
Source organism: Sphingobium sp. (assembly GCA_020051025.1). Lineage (GTDB taxonomy): Bacteria > Pseudomonadota > Alphaproteobacteria > Sphingomonadales > Sphingomonadaceae > Sphingobium. The sequence continues at coordinate 1,846 of JAGVJS010000074.1, forward strand.
CATATTCAGCCGCATCATGGCCTGCTCAACACCCGGCTGATCTGCCACCTCCCCCTGCTGGTGCCCAACGACTGCGCCTTGCGCGTGGGGAGCGAAACGCGCGCCTGGCACAAGGGCGAGATGCTGCTGTTCGTTGACAGTATCGAGCATGAAGCCTGGAACCGCAGCGCCGAAACGCGCGTCGTCCTGCTGTTCGAGGTCTGGCGTCCGGAAATCGACGCGGAGGAACGGGAGGCGCTGACCCGGCTGTTTCAGGCAATCGACCTGTTCGGCCCGGCGCAGGTCGATACCGGCGGCTGAGCCTTTGCAGATGCGTGTAATGTCGTTATAGGCAAGCGCAATAATATAACAGGGGATGTCCAGGGCACCATTGCTTCACGGATATCGCTTATGCCCCCTGTCATTCCCACCCAGCAGACGACGGCCCGCCCCCACAGCCTGGCCGAAGATGGCTATGCCATCGCCATCGGCTGCGCCTTTATCGCCATGGGGCTGATGCTGCTGAAGGCGGCCAATCTGGTGACAGGCGGCATGGCGGGCATCGCGCTGTTGCTCTCCTACCTCATCCCCTGGTCACCGGCGGCGCTGTTCCTGCTTATCAACGTCCCGTTCTTCCTGTTCGCCGGGCGGGCGATGGGCATGGCGTTCGGCCTCAAGACGCTGTTCGCCAATGTCGCGATCATGGGCGTGGGGCTGACCATGCCGGCTGCGCTCGACATAGCAAAAGTCAGCCCCTTTTTTGCGGCACTGTTCGGCGGGTCGATCATCGGCTTCGGTATCCTCGCGATCACCCGCCATGGCGCGGGCGTGGGCGGCGTGGGCGTCGTGGCGCTGATTCTACAAAGGCGGCGCGGCTGGAATGCGGGGCGCACACAGATGCTGTGCGACATGGTAATCCTGCTGGCGTCGCTGCCCTTGCTCAGCATCGATCGGTTCGGCCTGTCGATCCTGTCCGCCGCCGCGATGAACGCCGTGCTGATCGTGAACCATCGGCCCGGCCGCTATATCGGCCATTAATTCTCACACAGTGCGTCACCACGGCTGTCGCGAGCGCGCAGGGCGCTGGCGGCGTCGCTGGCGGTGCGGGGGAAGCTGACGCCCTCCAGCGATCCGCGCCCTTCGCACAGGTCCGCGCAGGCCATATCGACCACACCGGGCAGCGCCACCTGATCGCCGTCATATTGGGCAACCACGATGCAGCGATCCCCGCCCTTGAAGCTCAGGATCAACTTGTCGCCCGCGCGCCGGGCCGTGCCCTGCCCCTTGCAGCTCTGATCCTCACCGAAATTGGCCTGCAACCCGAACCGGAAGGACGCGTCCTTGGCCGGCATCACGCACAACAGGTCACGTCCTGCCTCATGGCTTCGTTGATAAAGGCCGATGGGCGACGTCCTGCTC
>JAGVJS010000230.1 GCA_020051025.1 Sphingobium sp.
ATCAGGTGGCCAGCCCCGGCGGCATGACGCGCCAGGGTCTCAATGTGCTGGACGCTGACGACCGGCTGCTGACGCTGTTGACTGACACGCTGGCTGCCGCGCGGGATCGCGGTGAAGCGATGGCACGCGGGAACTAAGGGCGGTTTCTGGGCGCGTGCTTTTGCGCTAAGGCGCGCGAAAATTACCCTGGAGTCGCTCATGTTGTCGCCCGAAACCCCGATCCTGCTGCTGACCACCGGCGGGACCATCGACAAGGTCTATTTCGACGCCCTGTCCGACTATCAGGTCGGCGAGACGGTGATGGCCAAGCTGCTGGAGGTGGCGCGGGTCAAGCGGCCCTTCCGTATCGAGGAAGTGACGCGCAAGGATAGTCTGGAACTGGACGAGACGGATCGGGCGCTGATCGTCGCGCGCGTCGCCGCTGCGCGCGAAAAGCATATCGTCATCACCCATGGCACCGACACGATGACGGATACCGCCAAGGAACTGGCCGGGATCGAGGGGAAGACGATCGTGCTGGTCGGTGCACTGGCACCCGCTCGCTTCGGGGAAAGCGACGCCAGCTTCAATCTCGGCATGGCCTTCGCCACGGCGCAGGTGGCAGAGCCGGGCGTCTACATCACCATGAGCGGTTCCGTCTTCCGCGCCGACAAGGTGGTGAAGGATCGCGCCAAGGGCGCCTTCGTGCCGACCCAGGATTGATAGCGACCGTCTCGCTCCCGGAACAACATGCCCGGCCCGGCATTGAAACGGGCGGGTGGCGTAAAGAGGAGGAACGAGACATGACCGACAATCGGTCCGACTATCAGGAGCGTCCGGTGACGCACACGACCGTGATCGAAAAGCGCGGGGGCGGCGGCACGACCATCGCGATCCTGCTGCTGGTGGTCGTGGTGGCGGTGGCTGCTTTCTTCCTGATCAGCAGCCAGACGAGCAAGGATAATGCGGTGTCGACCGCAGCGCAGCAGGTTGGCGATGCCGCCAGCGATGTCGGCGATGCGGCCAGGGATGCCGCCGGTTCAGTCAAGAAGGACTGACCATGAAGGGGCTGGTGCAACGGATCGCCAGCCCCTTTCTATCCTGTCAGACCATGATTTTGTCGAGCGCCGTGCAGAAGGCCTGCATGTCGGCCATCGAGCCGACCGTCACGCGCGACATGGTGGGCCAGGGTGCCCAGCTGCGGCCGATACCGATGCCGGCGGCCAGGAACTGATCCTGCACGCCCTTGGCCGGCTTGCCCCAATCGACCATGAACATGTTCGCGTCCGAGGGCACGAACTTGATCCCGCGCTTCTTGAGATGGGCGAAGGTGTAGTCGCGCGCGGCGATCATTTCGGCCTTCCGCTGTTCGATCAGCGCCTTCTGCGTTAGCGCCACCGTGCCGCACACCACGGAGGGCAGGGGCAGGTTGGTCGACATCCGCTTGCCGTCATAGCGCATCAGTTGCTCGTGCAGCGCCGGCGACGCGATGGTCGCGCCCAGCCGCATGCCGGCCATGCCGAACAGCTTGGAGAAGGTGCGCAGCACGACTACATCGTCGCGCCTCGCGGCCAGATAGGCGGCGGATTTGGCGTGGGAGAAGTGGAGATAGGCTTCGTCCACCAGCACGACCGATCCCGCAGGCTTGTTGGCCACGAGCCATTCGATATCCTCGATCGGTGTCAACGTGCCGGTCGGGTTGTTGGGCGAACAGACATAATAGAGGCTGGCATAGGGATCAGCAGCCAGCATCGCCTTCACATCATGGCGATGGTCGGCGGTCAGCGGCACCTTGGTCACTTTTGCGCCGGCCCATTCGGCCGTGCCCCACGGTTGTTCATAGCTGACGTCGGCCGTCACCAGCCCCTTTTTGGGTGAGCAGAAGGCGACGACGATGCGTGAGAGCGGGTCGCTGGAGCCGGGCCAGGGCAGGATATGATCGGCCGGAACGCCCTCGATCGTGCCGAGCGTCTTCTTGAAGTCGGTGATCTCGGTGCCGGGATGATAGAAATTCGACTGGCGGATAATCCTGGCGGCTTCGGCCTGGGCGACCGGGAAGGGGCCGGTCCAGCATTCGTTGGAGCCGATGCGGACCTTGGGAAAATGGCCTTCCTCCGGTCCGTCATTGCGCTGGGCCCAGAGCGGCGTGCCGGCGCTGGCTGCCGCGACGCCTGCGCCCAGCACGGTCATGATACGAGCCGCCTGCCGACGGGAATAGCCGCGTTGGAGAAGATTCTGCCGTGCGTCCGACTGGTCGTGCATCATGATGGTCCCCTGTCCTGCTGTTACAGGATAGGAAACGGACCAGAGCGGCTTTTCCGCAGCGGCCAAAGAGAAAGGGCGCCCGTTGCCGGACGCCCTGTTTCCTTTTCTCAGAGGGGAAAGCGTTTAGCCTTCGACCTTTGCATGCTTGGGCGCAGCTTCGTTCAGGATGCGCAGGATCTTCTTGAGCGCGGTCGGCTCGTCCGTCTCTTCCATCGCCGCGAGTTCGCGGGCGAGGCGGCTGGAGGCCGCTTCGAAGATCTGGCGTTCCGAATAGCTCTGCTCCGGCTGGTCGTCGGCGCGGAACAGGTCGCGGGTCACTTCGGCGATCGACACCAGGTCGCCCGAATTGATCTTCGCTTCATATTCCTGGGCACGGCGCGACCACATGGTGCGCTTGACCTTGGGCTTGCCCTTGAGCGTTTCCATCGATTCTTCGAGGGTCTTGTTGGAGGACAGCTTGCGCATGCCCACGCCTTCGGCCTTGTTGGTCGGCACGCGGAGCGTCATGCGCTCCTTTTCGAAGCGGAGCACATACAGCTCCAGTTCCATGCCCGCAATCTGCTCCTTCTGAAGCTCGATGACACGGCCCACGCCATGCTTGGGGTAAACGACATAATCACCAACGTCAAAGGACAGCGCCTTGGCAGCCATTTGATACCTTTCCAATTCAACCGGGGAACGGGCCGTCGCGGGGCAGATGCGCGAAACAAATGCCGAGGGGTCCACGGCGCCACCGTCAAGACATGAAGCGTATTCTCCAGAGCCGGGTGAGAGGGATCATCCGGCCGTCGCGGGCCTATTTAGCAGATTCGTAACAAAATTACCACCCCCGGACACAATGTCTGGGGGTGGGCCTGTTTCTGTGGCGCAATATGGGACGCCGCCGCAGCTGTCGGCTTAGCTGCCTTCGCCCGGTTCGGGGGAGAAGAAGTTCTCCAGCTTGTTCTCGACACCGCTCATTGCGTCGGCATCGGCGGGCGCTTCGCCCTTCACCGTGATGTTCGGCCATTCGGCGGAATATTTGGTGTTAAGTTCCAGCCACTTTTCCAGGCCGTTCTCGGTATCGGGCAGGATCGCTTCGGCCGGGCATTCCGGTTCGCACACACCGCAGTCGATGCACTCGTTCGGGTTGATGACCAGCATATTCTCGCCCTCGTAGAAACAGTCGACGGGGCAGACCTCGACGCAATCCATATATTTGCAGCGGATGCAATTGTCGGTCACGACATAGGTCATTGTCTGGGCACTCGTTGGATTGGAAAAACGCGGCCCTGCTATGCCCCCCACGCCAGAAGGTCAATGAGGATATTATTGTCAGCAGTTTAGGGCCGGTTTCGTGCGAGCGACTTGCAACTTCGGCTCATTCCCCGACCGTCAGTTCTTCGTAACAGGCCTGCGCTTCCGGCGCGGGACCGCGCCGGGTGGGGAGGGCGATCACGCGCACGACGCGGACCTTGTCGAAATGGGGGAAAGTGATGAGGTCGCCCGCGCGCACCGGCGCGTGGGCGCGCTCGATGCGGCGGCCGTTGAGGCGGATATGGCCGTCCTCCGCCAGCTTTTGGGCGGCCGAGCGGCTTTTCGAGAGCCGCGCGAACCACAGATATTTGTCGATGCGCAGCGTCGGCCCATGGCCGATGCCCGCCATCGGATCAGCCATTGCGGCCAAGCAGAT
>JAGVJS010000295.1 GCA_020051025.1 Sphingobium sp.
ATCGGTCGACGGGCCGGCCGCTGCCGGATCGGCATTGCGCACGACATGCAGCACCGGTCGCTCCGACCACCAGCTTTCCCGCTCCATGCCGCTGATCTTCTGGCGACCCGTGCGATCCAGCAGTCCCGCCGGATTCTGAATATTGGGCCAGCCGGACCGGTTCGCCTCCCCCAGATAGTCGATGCCGGTCCACAGGAACATGCCGGAAAAGGGCGCATAGTCGCGCACCGGCACCCAGTTGCTGCGATTATGCGCATTTTCGGTGCCGACGATGCTGCGCTTGGGATTCTGCTTGCTGGCTGCGATCAGTTCATTCTCGCGATAATTCTGCCCGACCACATCCAGCATGTCGGCCAGCCCATTATCATAATCTTTGGTCACATTCGGGCGGAACAATGCCATCGTCACGGGTCGCGACGGATCGGCGGCATGGACGATGTCCAGGATGCTGGGCAGCGCCGCCTTGGCCTGCACCGGATAGGCGGTATCGTGGATCTCGTTGCCCGCGCTCCACAGGACGATGCTGGGATGGTTGCGGTCGCGCCGCACCATGTCCAGCGTATCGCGCTTGTGCCAGTCGCCGAAGAAGAGGTGATAATCCTCCGGCGTCTTGGCGACGTTCCACTGGTCGAACAGTTCGTCCATCACGATCAGGCCGAGTTCGTCGCACAGGCCGAGAAAGTCCGGGCTGGGCACATTATGGGCGGTGCGGATCGCATTGACGCCCTGCGCCTTGAGCGTGGTCAGTCGCTGGCGCCACACGGCCAGCGGCACGGCGGCCCCCACCGCGCCGCCATCATGATGGAGCGCCACGCCCTTCAGCTTGAAATTCCGACCGTTGAGCCAGAAGCCGGTCGCCGGATCGAACCGGGCCTCGCGAACGCCGAAGCGGACAGTGTCATCGTCGAGCAGCGTGCCGTCGGCAGCGACGATGCGGATGGCCGCGCGGTATAAAGCGGGATCGCCAATATCCCAGCGGCGCGGGCGGGGCAGCGTCACTTCGACCGGCAGGATCATGGTCCGGCCGGCGGCTATATTGCTGGTGGCCGTCACGCTGCGCGCGACTTCGCGCCCATCGGGGTCGGTCAACACCAGTTCGACCTTCACCGGGGTCGCTGTGCCGCTGTCATTCTGTACATCGGCCGTCACCGCAATGGTGGCCTGCACATCGCTGATCGCCGTCGCCCGCACATAGGCGCCGCCCTGCGGGATATGGACGTCGCTCGTCTCGATCAGACGGACATGGCGATAAATGCCCGATCCGGTGTACCAGCGGGACGATGGCGCGGCGGACGTGTCGGCGCGCACCGCGATCATATTGCGCCCATCCGCGCGCAGGTGGCGCGTCAGGTCGTAGCGCTGGCTGACATAGCCCATCGGCCGATAGCCGATATGATGGCCGTTCACCCAGACGCCGCTGCGCTCCATGATGCCGTCAAATTCGATATAGTAACGCCGCCCCGGTTGCGGTTTCAGGTCCAGCGTCCTGCGATACCAGGCGACACCACTCGGCAAAAAGCCGTTCTCGCCCGCGGCCTTGGCATCGGGATCGAACGGGCCGGCAATCGCCCAGTCATGCGGAACCGTGACGGCCTGCCAGGATGCATCGTCCAGCGCCGGCGTTTCGGCGCCTTGCGGATCGGCCTGGATAAAGCGCCAGCCATCGGGCAGCGGCGTGACCGCGCGCGGTGCGGCCTCGGCTGCGCTGACCGGCGATAAAGCCGTCGCCAACGCACAAAAAAACGTCCATCCGCCCCGATTGCGCACGCGCATCTCCTCTCCTTCGGATTGCCCTGACAGGCCTGTCCTTATGGCTAGAGATTATTCCACTATTTGCAATATGGTTTCAATATGCGGTGCGTTACGGGGTTGAAAGCGCGCTGGCAACTCCAGATCCTGACGCACATGTCAGGCCGGGAACCGCCAGCGCAGCTCTGTTTAAACGAATTGGTGCTTCTGCTCGCCCAGCTTCTCGATCCCCAGGCTGACGACGTCGCCGGCCTTCAGATACCAGGGTTCCGGCTTCTGGCCCAGGCCCACGCCCGGCGGTGTGCCGGTGGTGATGATGTCGCCGGGCAGCAGCGTCATGAACTGGCTGACATAGGACACGATCTGCGCGACGGTGAAGATCATCGTCTTCGTGCTGCCGTCCTGCTTGCGTTCTCCATTGACGTCCAGCCACATCGACAGCGCCTGCGGATCGCCCACTTCATCGGCCGTCACCAGCCAGGGACCGACCGGGCCGAATGTCGGGAAGCCCTTGCCCTTGTCCCAGGTCGCGCCGCGTTCGGTCTGCCATTCGCGTTCGGAGACATCGTCCACCACGCAATAGCCGGCGACATGGGCCAGCGCGTCGGCTTCGCTGACATTGTGCGCGACGGTGCCGATGATGACGCCCAGTTCGACCTCCCAGTCGGTCTTGCGCGACCCGGTGGGGATGGTGACGGGATCGTTCGGTCCCTGAATGCAGCTGACCCATTTGTTGAATACGACCGGTTCGGCCGGGATCGGCAGGTTCGATTCAGCGGCATGGTCGGCATAGTTGAGGCCGATGGCGACGAACTGGCGCGTGCCGGCCACCGGCGGGCCATAGCGGACCGGACCTTCGACCAAAGGCAGGCTGGCCGGGTCGATCGCCGCCAGCCGGGCCAGCGCATCCGGCCCGATCGCCGTGCCATCAAGATCGGCGACATGGCCGGACAGGTCGCGTATATGACCATCCACATCGACCAGCGCGGGGCGTTCCTGACCGGTTTCCCCGATACGGCATAATTTCATCGTCTAACGTCCTTCCTCATGTATCTCTGTCGCGCGGCATGGACAGCCGCCGTTAAATTTGTATGATGTAGTATGTTTTACAGAAGCGCAAGGCGCGCGGTTGGTGGAGAGGAACGGGTCCATGGATGAGCAACGCATGGCGCGGCCGCGCATTCTGGATTCGCATCACCATTATTGGCGGATTGGCGGACCGGGGCAAGTCTGGCCGGATACCGACTGGCCTTTACTGTATCGCGATTTCCTGCCGGCCGACCTGCGCGCCGCGACGCAGGGGCTGGACATAGCCGGCGCCGTGCTGGTCCAGTCGCAACCCGACGACCGCGATACCGACTGGATGCTGGATCTGGTCGCGGACGATCCGCTGGTGCTGGCTGTGGTCGGCTGGGTCGCGCTGGATGATCCCGGCGCGCCTGCACGGATCGCGCAGCTTGCCCGCCATCCCAAATTCGTCGGCCTGCGCCCGATGTTGCAGGGAATTGAGGACAGCGCATGGATATTGCGCGACGCCTGCGCACCGGCGATCGAAGCGATGCTGGTCCATGGCCTGCGCTTTGACGCGCTGGTCCAGCCGCGCCACCTGCCGGTCATCGCGCACCTGGCCGATCGCTGGCCCGACCTGCCGATCGTGATCGACCATGGCGCCAAGCCCTTCGCGGCCGAAGAATTGCTCGACCCCTGGCGCGCAGACCTCGCCGCGATCGCGCGTCTGCCCAACATCTGGTGCAAATTGTCCGGCCTGCGCACCGAACAGGCGCCGGGGCAGGCGGCGGATGCGCTGGCGCCCTATGTCACCCATATCCTGACCCATTTCGGTGATCGGACGATGTGGGGCAGCGACTGGCCGGTGCTGCTGCATATGGGCGATGACTATCGCGACTGGGTCGATGATGCGCTGCGTTTGGCGGGCGATCTCGATGCGGATGGTCGCGCCCGCCTGTTTGAGGGTGCGGCGCGTGCCTTCTACGGCCTTGCGCTGTGACGCTGGATTTCGGGCCGCTCGGCTTCGGCGCGGCGGCGATCGGCAATCTCTACCGCACCATAACGCAGGAGGAGGCGCAGGCGGTGATCGAACAGGCCTGGGCGACCGGCCTGCGCTATTTCGATACGGCGCCCCATTATGGCTTCGGCCTCAGCGAAAAGCGGCTGGGCGCGGCGCTGGCGGCGCTCGATCCCGGCGCGACCGCGATCATCTCGACCAAGGTGGGCCGTCGACTCGATGCGACGCCGGATGCAGATCTCACGCAATTGCGGCAGGGGTTTTTGTCGCCTGAACCCTATGAAAGCCGTTTCGACTATAGCTATGACGCGGTCATGCGATCCTGGGAAGCGAGCCGGGTTCGACTGCGACGGGACCGGATCGATATCCTCTACGTCCATGATATCGGCCGCTTCGCCCATGGTGATGCCCATCCTGCCCGGATGCGCGAATTTCTGGATGGCGGGTTCCGTGCGATGCAGGAATTGCGCAACGCTGGCGTCGTGCGAGCGATCGGCCTCGGCGTCAACGAAACCGCGGTGTGCGAGGAGATATTGGCCCATGCCGATATCGACCTGATCCTGCTGGCGGGCCGTTATACCTTGCTGGAGCAGGCGCCGCTGGACAGCCTCCTGCCACTCTGCGCCGCGCGAGGTGTCCGGATCATTCTGGGCGGGCCGTTCAACTCCGGCATATTGGCGCAGGGTGTGCGGCATGGCGGGCCGGTCCATTATGATTATGGCGCGCCGCCCGCCGCCATCATCGACCGGGTCCGGGGGATCGAGGAACAATGCGACCGGTTCGGCGTGGCGCTGGGCGCGGCGGCGCTGCAATTCCCGCTCGCCCATCCGGCAGTGGCCAGCGTCATCCCCGGCATCGGATCGTCCGCCCATCTGCATAGCGCCATCGCGCACATGGCCCAACTCATTCCCGCCGCCTTCTGGGATGCGCTGCGAGAGGAAGGCTTGATCGATCCCCGCGCGCCGGTGCCGGCAGGAGTGTGATATCACAAGGCCGGTTCATCCTGAGCCTGTCGAAGGCCGAAGCGCGCCATGCTGTCCTACATGCCCCGATCTGGTCTATAGACTGGCTGAGGGGCATCAATCGTCCCTCGCAATATAATTTCCTATCCTCGCATCAAAATGTCAGGATGTGCAGGAAACATGCGAAGTTAAGCGCGACAATTCCTATTTCCAGGCCCGCCGCATCGGGATGCAGCGGGCCTTTCCCAACCTCATTCCGCCGGGACGCTGACCCGCTCCAGCCGGGGTGACAGCAGATGCACCGCCGCCAGCGCGACGAAATAGGCGCTGGCTGCCACGGCAAAGAGCGGCGTATAGCTGCCGATGCTGTCGAGGACATAGCCGGCATATTTGGCCATCGCCATACCACCGATCGCGCCGACCGTACCGCCGATCCCCACGACCGATCCCACCGCGCCACGCGGGAACAGGTCCGACGGCAGGGTATAGAGATTGGCCGAGAAAGCCTGATGCGCCGCCGTCGCGATCCCGATGATCAGCACCGCCACCCAAAGATTGTCGATCGACTGGGCAAAGAAGACCGGCAGCACCGCGCAGGCGCACAGCGCCATGGTCAGCTTGCGCGCGGCATTGACGCTCTTGCCCGCCTTCATCAGCCGCCCGGACATCCATCCGCCCGCCACGCTGCCAAGATCCGACAACAGATAGATGGCGACGAGCGGCGGGCCGAAGCTCAAAAGGTCGAGGCCATAGCGGGTGCCCAGATAGCCGGGCAGCCAGAAGAGAAAGAACCACCAGATCGGGTCGATGCAGAATTTGCCGATGGCATAGGCCCAGGTTTCCTTCACGGTGATCAGGCGGCCCCAGCCGATCGGCTGGACCGGATCGGCTGGATCCTGCCGGATATAGGCCAGTTCCTCGGCCGAGATTGTCTTATGTTCTTCCGGCCGGCGATACAGCGTCAGCCAGGCGATCAGCCAGATGATGCCGAAAATGCCGGTGGCGTAGAACGCCACGCGCCAGCCATAGGCAACGGTCAGCCATGGCACCAGCAGCGGCGTCACGATCGCGCCGATATTGGCCCCGGCGTTGAACAGGCCGATGGCGAAGGCGCGCTCCTTTTGCGGGAACCATTCGGTCACCGCCTTGATCCCCGCCGGGAAATTGCCGGATTCACCGACGCCCAGGCCAAAGCGCGCCATTGCGAACTGGGTGACGCTATGCACCCCGCCATGCGCCATATGGGCGATGGTCCAGATGACCACCGCGATCGCATAGCCAAAGCGCGCCCCGACCAGATCGACGATCCGCCCGAAGCCCAGATAACCGACCGCATAGGCTGCCTGAAACCAGAAGACGATATTGGCATAGTCGGTTTCCGACCAGGCCATTTCGGCCGACAAGGTGGGCTTCAAGACCCCGATCATCTGGCGATCGACATAGTTGATCGCGGTGGCCGCAAACAACAGGCCGACCACCACCCAGCGATAGCGGGTAGGCGGGCGATCCACGATGGGCATATCCTTCATCATCCTGCTCCTGTTGCGGCTCGTACCGTCCGCTGTTTATCGCGCTGGCTGAGCCTCGATCCGGCAGGTGAGGGTGCCGAGCGGGCCGAAATCGGTCTCGACCTGCTGCCCCGGCCTGACCGGATGGACACCGGTAACCGCCCCGGTAGAAATCCACCAGCCCGCTTCGACCGCAATGCCGCGCTGGGCCAGATTTTCCAGCAGGAAGCGAACCGAGCCAATCGCACCATGGTTGAAAGCGGCAGCCGTGCCCGAGCCGATCTCTACCCCGTCGATCCGGGTGGTGACAGGCTGCTCAGCATAGCGGCCATCGCGCCAGTCGGCGACGGCCGGGCCGATCAGTAGACCATTATTATTGCCGAAATCGGAAACCGTCACGGCCGGCCCATGGCCATTGATGCCAGGAAAGGGCGAGCTGGCAATCTCGATCCCGATATGGACGGCATCGACAAGGGCGGCGGCCTCTTCCAGCGAGAATTGCTGCTGGTCCGGGGCTGGCGGCGTACCGATCCGAAACAGAAACTCCGCCTCCACCGCGCCGAACCCGTCGGCGAAGACGAAACCGGTGGCTGGCCCATCCACCCAGGCCGCCGTCGGCGCAAAGATCGGCCCGGCGAGCCGGTCGCAGCCATAGCGTGCATCCAGCGGCGGCAATATGCGCCCGACCTTCCAGCCAGCGACGGGTTCCGCGACCCGCGCCAGCGCTTCGGCCTGGATATGATAGCCCTCTTCCAGCGTCTCGGGCTGGATACCGGGATAGTCCGTCAGGCCCGTCGCGGTCCGTCGTGCGGCCAGGAAATGGTCCGCAATGGCTCCTGCTCCGTTGCTTGCGTTCATGGAACGTCCTTTTCTATGATGTGTGCATGCGGTAATGGAAACCGGTGTCATTGGCAAGCGGGCGTGTCTGGCGTCGCGTCGATTGTGCGGTATAAGGCGACATGGCAAAGCAGAAACAGGATGAGGGTCAGGCGCCCAAGCTGACGATCAACGACATTGCCCGCATGGCCGGCGTGTCGAAAAAGACTGTCAGCCGGGTGATCAACCGGTCGCCGCTGCTGAATCAGGAAACCCGCGACAAGGTGGAAGCGATCATCCGGGACACCGGCTACGTTCCCAATCCGCAGGCGCGGGCATTGGCGCTTGGGCGCAATTTCCTGATCGGCCTCGTCTACGACAATCCCAATGTCCAGATGATCCTGAGCATGCAGAAGGGGATATTGGAGGCGCTGCACGGGACCGAATTCGAACTGGTGATTCGCCCGGTAGATCGCGGCTCCAATCTGGTGATGGACGATATCAAGAGTTTCGTGACCCGGCAGCGCCTGTTCGGCGTAGTCATTCTGCCGCCCATGTCGGAAAATGACGCGTTGGCGCGAATGCTGGACGAAGAAGGCTGCCGTTACGTGCGCATGGGATCGGCGGTGCTGGACGATGCCGAACATATGGTAGCGTCCAATGATCGCGAGGCGGTGGCGGATGCGGTGCGCCACCTGATCGCGCAGGGACACCGCCGCATCGGCCTGATCGCCGGGCCGCATGGCTTCCGATCCGCGCAAGAGCGGCGCGAGGGCTTCGAACTGGCGCTGACGGAAGCGGGGATAAGCCTGCCTCGCAGCCTGGTGGCGGACGGGCAATATACGTTCGAATCTGGCCTGTCCGCGTCCGAAAGCCTGCTGGATCTGTCGCCCCGACCGACTGCGATCTTCGCCAGTAATGACGAGATGGCGGCTGGCGTTCTCTACGCGGCGCGCCTGCGCGGTATTGCCGTGCCGGAGGAATTGTCGATCATCGGCTTCGACGACACGCCGGTCACGACCCGCGTCTGGCCGCCGCTGACCACGGTGCGCTGGCCGATCGTCGCTATGGGGCGGGCGGCCGCGCTCAAGCTGATTGGCACGGCGATCGGCGAAGGATCGGAGGTTAACGAACCGTCGATGTTCAGTTCGACATTGATCCGGCGCGGATCGGTTGCACCGCCTGCCACAAGCTGATATCGGCGCTTCATGACACCGGTGTCCAATTGGGCGGGGAGAGGAGATTCCAGATGTTCGAGAAGACCTATTATGCGACGCATCCTGACATGATGGAGTGCGTGTCGAACGAGGAATTGCGGGATCGCTATCTGATCGGC
>JAGVJS010000422.1 GCA_020051025.1 Sphingobium sp.
CCAGTGTTCCGGGTTGCCCGGACTGGCACGCCAAGCAGGAAACCAACGGCAGCTTGGGCGCCACATCCAATTTCGGTTGCGGCGTCAACAGCAACTGGGCCGCGATGGTCGCCAATCCGGACGATCTGGTGCGCGGGCAGGAAAGCGACAGCGACCTGCGCACGGCCACGTCCAACCGCGCCATCTCTACCTATCGCGAAAAGAAGCCGACCGGCGCCGGCGATCTGAAAGACCTGACAGCAGGGGGGAAAAAGTAAGATGAACGCTCCCTGGAAACCGGGCATGGGTGGTCATCGCGACCCGTTCCACGCCTTCGTCTGTGACGATCACAGCTTCGACATGCTGCGCGCTGTCGCAGCAGAAATGGGCTGGGCACCGGAAAAGGTGAACAAGGGCGGCATGCGCAACGCGGTGCAGAGCCTGTCGATCACCGCCAGCCCGCAGATCCTGTTCGTCGATATGTCCGAAAGCGGCGATCCGCTCAATGACATCAATTCGCTGGCCGAAGTGTGCGAACCGGGCACGGTGGTGATCGCCGCCGGTCAGGTCAATGACGTGCGCCTCTATCGCGATCTGGTCGCCAGCGGCATTCAGGATTATCTGCTCAAGCCCTTTGGCGCGGATCAATTGCGCGATGCGCTGGCGCAGGCGCAGGCCGTTTTCATGGCCCCGCGCGACGCAGCACCGGAACGGCCGCACTGCACCATATCGGTCATCGGTACGCGCGGTGGCGTCGGCGCCTCCAGCATCGCGACTTCGCTGTCCTGGCTGCTCTCGGAAAAAAAGAAGCGCCCGACCGCGCTGCTCGACCTCGACGTTCATTTCGGCACCAATGCCCTGGCGATGGACCTGGAGCCGGGCCGCGGCCTGACCGACGCGATCGAAAATCCCAGCCGCATCGACGGCCTGTTTATCGAACGCGCCATGGTGCGGGCCAGCGACACGCTGGCCATCCTGTCGGCCGAAGCACCGATCAGCCAGCCGATGATGAGCGATGGCGGCGCCTTCTACCAGTTGCTGGAAGAATTCCGCCTCGCATTCGAATGCAGCGTCATAGACTTGCCGCGTAACATGCTGATCCAGCATCCGCACCTGATGGCCGACGTCAATGTCACATTGGTCGTGACGGAACTGACGCTGGCCGGTGCGCGCGACACGATCCGCATCCTGTCCTGGCTGAAAAGCAATGCGCCGCAGACGCGCGTGCTGGTGATCGCCAACCGCGTCCATCCCGGCGCGCCGGAGATCAGCCGCAAGGATTTCGAACAGTCGATCGAACGCAAGGTGGACGTCATGGTGCCGTTCGACCTGCGCATCGGATCCCAGGCCGCGAAGTTGGGCAAGACACTGGCGGAAACCGCAAAGGGCAGCAAGTTGGGCGCAGCCTGCATGGAAATGCTGAACCAGGTGTTGGGCGCCGTCGAGTCCGATGACGCAGCCGCCCCATCCAAGGCCGCCGGCAAAAAGGGCGAATCCCTGCTCGGCAAGATCGATTTCAAGTCGATGATGCCGTCGCGCCGCAAAGACAAGGCGACGCTGGACAATTGACCGCATGCGCCGTCCCGATCGGGCGGCGCGACACCCTGAGACGGGCTGAAAGACAGGCGACGAGATGGACGGCAATTTCATCCTGATAACGGTGCTGATCGCGACTCTGCTGGGTCTTGCGGTGATCGCGTTCGCCGGTCCTTCGCCGGACAAGGCGCGCAAGCGTCGCGTCGCGACGATCCGCGGCCGTCACAGCGAGTCGGCCGAAGCGCTGCTGGAAGCGCGGATGCGCCGGGCGATTTCCAATCGTGCGACCGGCACCGAAGCCAAGATGCTGGTGTCCCTGATTCCCAACCCGGACAATCTGACCAAGCGTCTGAAGATGACCGGCAAGAAGTGGACGCTCAGCCAGTATATGACGGCGTGCGCCGGCATATTCCTGCTGCTGTCCGCCTTCCTGATGTTGCGCGGCTTCCCTTTCCTTTTCGCAATGATGTTCGGCCTGGCCGCCGGTCTCGGCTTGCCGCACTGGTGGGTCGGCCGCCTCATCAAGGGGCGCGTCGCCAAGTTTACGGCGAAATTTCCCGATGCGCTGGAACTGCTGACCCGCGGCCTGCGCTCCGGCCTGCCGATCGCCGAAACGCTGGGCATTGTGTCGAGCGAGATTCCCGGACCGGTCGGTGAGGAATTCAAGCTCATCACCGAACGCATCAAGATCGGCAGGACCATGGAGCAGGCGCTTCAGGAAACGGCCGACCGCCTGGGCACGCCCGAATTCCAGTTCTTCGTCATCACCCTGGCGATCCAGCGCGAAACGGGCGGCAACCTGGCCGAAACCCTGTCGAACCTGGCTAGCGTGCTGCGCCAGCGCGCGCAGATGAAGCTCAAGATCAGGGCCATGTCGTCCGAATCCAAGGCGTCCGCCTATATTATCGGTGCGCTGCCCTTCCTGGTGTTCGGCCTGATCAGTTACATCAACTTCAATTATATGAGCCCCTTCTTCACGCCGGATCCTGCCGGAATCTTTGGCCTGAGCACGATGCAGGTCGTCGGCATCGGCGGCATGTGCTGGATGGGTATGGGCGCCTTTATCATGGCCCAGATGATCAACTTCGAAATCTGACGAGGGAGCGAGAAAGACTATGGACGCCCCTGCCCCCGCCGGCACTCTTTTCGGCCTGACGGCGACCGATTTCGGTACGTTGCTGGCCGCGCTGGCCACGCTGGCCATATTGTTCGCGCTTTATGCGGTCATGACCGTGCGCGACCCCATGGCCAAGCGCGTCAAGGCGCTGAACGATCGTCGCGAGCAATTGAAGGCGGGCATCACCGCCTCGACCGCCAAGCGCCGCGCCAGCCTGGTGCGCCGGAACCAGACGACCGATCATATGCGATCCTTCCTGTCGAGCCTGAAGGTCTTGCAGGACGATCAGTTGAAGGACGCGCAGATCCGTCTGGCGCAGGCCGGCATCCGATCGAAGGACTGGGCGGTAGCCGTCATTTTCGGCCGCATGATCCTGCCGATCGTCATCGGCGGACTGGCGGCGATCCTGCTCTATGGCGTGGGCATCGAACCCGAATGGGGACCGATGAAGCGCTTCTTCGCTTTCGCCGCGGCGTTGCTGCTGTCCTACAAGGCACCCGACATCTTCATCGACAACAAGGTGCAGAAGCGGTCCGCCGCGATTCGCAAGGGGCTGCCCGACGCGCTCGACCTTCTGGTCATCTGCGCCGAAGCGGGTCTGACCGTCGACGCAGCCTTCAACCGCGTGGCCCGCGAACTGGGCAAGGCCTATCCGGAACTGGGCGACGAGTTCCAGTTGACGGCGATCGAACTCAGCTTTCTGACCGAGCGCCGCATGGCGTTCGAAAATCTGGCGACCCGCGTGAAGCTCGACGCGGTCAAGGGCGTGGTCACGACCATGATCCAGACCGAGAAATACGGCACCCCGCTCGCTTCGGCGCTGCGTGTGCTGTCAGCCGAGTTCCGGCATGAGCGCATGATGCGCGCTGAGGAAAAGGCCGCGCGCCTGCCCGCGATCATGACCGTACCGCTGATCCTGTTCATCCTGCCGACCCTGTTCGTCGTCATCCTGGGTCCGGCGGCCTGTTCGATCAGTGCCGCCTTCTAAAAAGTTCGGAGAGAGAGGCGCCGCTGCCGTAGCGTCGCCCAAAAGGCCCGCCCGTCCCGCCCGAAAAAGGCGTTGGCGGGCGGGCTTTTTCGTGGCTATCTCAAGGACAAACAAGGAGTGGATCGCATGAAACCGGCAGCTATCGCCATTGCTACCCTGACCGCCGCCTTCGCCGCCCTGTCTGCACAGGCAGCCCAGCCCGTCACCGGCCGCTGGGCCACGGTGGACGGGAAAGCAATCGTCCAGATCGCGCCGTGCGGCAAACAGCTTTGCGGCAGGATCGAAAAGATCGTGAAGCCCACGCCGGGCCGCCCGCAGACCGACATCAAAAATCCCGATCCGGCGCTGCGCTCCAAGCCGCTGGTCGGTCTCGCCCTGCTGACCGGGTTCGAGGATGACGGCGACCTGTGGAAGGGCACGATCTACGACCCGGAAAGCGGCAAAAGCTATGCGTCGAAACTGACCCGCAATGCCAATGGCTCGCTCAAGGTCCAGGGCTGCATCGCCTTCTTCTGCAAGACGCAGATCTGGACGCCGGTGCGGTAAAGCATTTCGAAATCAGCGGGCACAGCTGATGGCTCGCAAAATAGGGGAAACACAAGACTCCTATAGCAGACTGAGCTGCGCCACCGGTGCAAAGCTGCGCCGGTGGAGCGGAGTAGGTCCATGGTCGCGCAACGCCGCCATATGTTTGGCGCTGCCATAGCCCTTGTTCGTTTCCCAGCCATAATGGGGATAATCAGTCGCCGCAGCGATCATCATCCGATCGCGTTCTTCCTTGGCCAGGATGGAGGCTGCCGCAATCGACAGGCATTTGGCGTCGCCTTCCACGATCGCAGTCGACGCCCAGCGCCATTGCGGACAGCGGTTCCCGTCCACCAGCACATGGGCGCAATCATGGCTCAGTGCCTCGACCGCGCGGGTCATGGCCAGCATCGTCGCCCAGAGGATGTTGATCTCGTCAATTTCCGCGACGGTCGCGATGCCTACGCCCCAGCATAGCGCGCGGTCCTTGATCTGGCGTTCCAGAGCGGCGCGTTTCTTAGCGCTCAGCTGCTTGGAGTCGTTGAGACCTTCGGGACAATCCTCGGCGCGCAGGATGACGGCAGCGGCTACGACTGGACCGGCCAGCGGTCCACGGCCCGCCTCATCCACCCCGGCGACGAGGCCCGGATGATGGATCAGTTCATGGGTGAAATCAGGCATCGAAATAGCGC
>JAGVJS010000038.1 GCA_020051025.1 Sphingobium sp.
ATGCGCAGATGATCGTCATAGAGCCAGGGCGTCGGTTCCGGCCCGGCGATCAACACCATATTGTCGATGCCATAGGCATAGGACATGATGCGCACGCGCAGCGCGCCGCGATCGGCCG
The DNA here is from genome assembly GCA_020051025.1 of Sphingobium sp. Taxonomy (GTDB): domain Bacteria; phylum Pseudomonadota; class Alphaproteobacteria; order Sphingomonadales; family Sphingomonadaceae; genus Sphingobium. The sequence goes on from JAGVJS010000038.1 coordinate 119, forward strand.
AACGGCGGAAAGCCTGCCAATCCTCGATGCTGGTGCCCATGTCGGCAATGCCGGTGATTCCGGTCGCCAGCAACGCCCGCTGCGCCTTTTCCAGCGCGGTGTCGCGATCCCTGGGAGCCGGCGGCGGCACAACCCGCTGGATCAGGTCCATCGCCTTATCCACGAACACGCCGGCCGGTTTGCCGCCGGACATCTCGATCCGGCCGCCCATAGGCGCCTTGGTTGCAGCGGAGATCCCGGCAGCACGAATAGCGGCGCTGTTGGCCCAGCCGGCATGGCCATCGACCCGCTCCAGCCACACCGGTATGTCGCCGACGGCGGCATCCAGTTCGGCGGCGGTGGGGAAGCGGCCCAGGCCCCATTGTTCCTGGTTCCAGCCGGTGCCGATGATCCATTTGCGGCTGTCATTGGCCTGCGCATAAGCGCGAATCTTCGCCTGCGCTTCCGCCAGCGATCGGGTGTCGGACAGGTCCAGCGTGATGAGCGACAGGCCATAGCCCATGACATGGCCATGCGCGTCGATCAGGCCGGGGATCATCGTCTTGCCGCCGGCGTCCATTTTGAACGCGGGCGCCTTGGGCCGTTCGGGCCAGGGCTGGCCGCGCTTCGGCTTCTTGGGCTTATATTCCGGTTCTTTATATCGTTCTGTCAGCAGCTTTTCGACCTTGCCATTATCATCGATTTGCAAGGCAACGAAGCGCACGACCTTGCCATTGGCGTCGAGCGCGATGCCGTTGACATTGTCGATGACGCCAAATGCGACAGCGGGATCGGCCAGGCCGAGGGGAAGCGTGATCGCGGCGATAGCCGCCAGCCATGCGGACTTCATGCGCGGGTGATCCGCCGCACCAGCGCGCTGGTGTCCTGGCGATTGCCGCCCAGCGCCTGCACGTCGGCGTAGAATTGATCGACCATGGCCGTCACCGGCAGGGTCGCGCCATTGGCGCGTGCCTCTTCCAGCGCCAGCCCCAGATCTTTGCGCATCCAATCGACCGCAAAGCCGAAGTCAAAACTATCCTGTGCCATCGTCTTCCAGCGATTTTCCATCTGCCAGCTTTGTGCCGCGCCACCGGAAATCGCTTCGAACACCTTGTCGAGGTCCAGTTCGGCGGCCTGTGCAAATCGCAGGGCTTCGGACAAGCCCTGCAACACGCCGCCAATGCAGATCTGGTTCACCATCTTGGTGGTCTGGCCCGCGCCCGCCGTACCGACATGCACGATCCGCGCAGCATAGGCCTGCATCACCAGCTTGGCGGCCGCGACGGCCGGCTCGCTGCCGCCGCACATGATCGACAGCTTGCCATTTTCGGCACCAGCCTGGCCGCCCGATACCGGCGCGTCGACGCTATGGATGCCGCGGCTCTCGCCTTCTACGAACAACTGCCTGGCGATCCGCGCCGACACAGTGGTATGGTCGATGAACAGGCTGCCTTCCTTCATCGTCCGGAATGCGCCTTCGCGGCCCAGCGTGATCTGCGACAGATCATCGTCATTGCCAACGCAACTGATGACGATATCCGCCTCTTCCGCTGCCTTGGCCGGGGTAATCGCGACCGTGCCGCCATAGGTTTCTGCCCAAAGCTTCGCCTTGCCGATGGAGCGATTATAGACGGTGAGGCTATGCCCCGCCTTGGCCAGATGTCCTGCCATAGGGCCGCCCATGACGCCCAGCCCGATAAAAGCGATATTAGCCATATGCCTCGTACATTTGATGCGTAGCGCCAGCCATAGGGCCAGTTTTCCGTCAGTGCCAGTTTCTTCGCCCGCAATTTTCGTTTAGGGGCGCGCTCATGACTACGCTCGCAAAGATCGAAAGCGCCTTGCCGCTGCCCATCACCGTCGATGACATCCTGGCCGCCCGGACCCGTATTTCGGGTTCGATCGTCAAGACGCCGACGTTGATTAGCCAGACGCTTTCCAACATGCTGGGCTGCAACGTCTATCTGAAATTCGAAAATCTCCAGTTCACCGCCGCCTATAAGGAGCGTGGCGCGCTCAATCGCCTGCTGCAACTGGACGACGCGGCAAAGGCCAAGGGGGTGATCGGCGCATCGGCCGGCAATCACGCTCAGGGCCTGGCCTATCATGGTAAGCGACTGGGCGTGCCTGTCACCATCGTGATGCCTACCACGACCCCCACGGTGAAGGTGACGCAGACGCAGGGCCATGGCGCGACCGTGGTGCAATATGGCGAAAAGTTCGATGACGCCTACGCGCATGCGCGCCTGCTGGAAGTGGAGCAGGGCCTGACCTTCGTTCATCCCTTCGATGAACCGGACATCATGGCCGGGCAGGGCACGGTTGCGCTGGAAATGCTGGAAGATGCGCCGGAGATCGACACGCTGGTCATCCCGATCGGCGGCGGCGGCCTGTTTTCCGGCATGGCGACGGCGGCACGGGCGATGAAGCCGGATATCCGACTGGTTGGCGTACAGGCCGAACTCTACCCGTCCATGTATGATTTCATCAAGGGCGCGGACCTCGCCTGCGACGGTGATACGCTGGCGGAAGGCATCGCGGTCAAGCAGCCGGGCGAAATCACCCGCCGCGTGGTCGAGCGGCTGGCGGACGATGTGGTGCTGGTTAGCGAACGGCGGCTGGAGGAAGCGGTCAGCCTGCTGCTCCAGATCGAGAAGACCGTCGTGGAGGGCGCGGGCGCTGCGGGCTTGGCCGCGTTGTTGACCTATCGCGATCAGTTCGTCGGGCGCAATGTCGGGCTGGTGCTGACCGGCGGCAATATCGACACGCGCCTGCTGGCTAATGTGCTGCTGCGCGATCTGGCCCGTTCGGGCCGTCTGGCGCGGTTGCGGATCATTTTGCAGGACCGCCCAGGCGCGCTGTTCCATGTGGCCCGTATCTTCGATCAGGAGGCGGTCAACATTCTGGAACTGGCGCATCAGCGCATCTTCACCAACCTGCCGGCCAAGGGGCTCAGCCTCGACGTCGAATGCGAGACGCGGGACCGGGCGCACCTCCAGCGGCTGATCGCCGCATTGGGCGAGGCCGGCTATGAGGTCGCGCCGATCGAGGTTGCGTAGGAGCGGGACAAGTGCCCCGTTTTTTCGTGGTAAACGCTCTTTTCAGAGGGGCGGCGGGACGGCATATATCTGAAACATGACCGAACCCCGCCGTCACCATGAATGGGAGCCTGGAGCGTGACAGCCGCTTTTCGTTTTCCCCGCTTCTTCGTGACCAATCCCAGCCCATGCCCCTATCTGCCGGGCAAGAGCGAGCGGAAGGTGTTCACCGAACTGAATGGCGAGAATGCCGCGGAACTCAACGACGCGCTCGGCCGGATCGGTTTTCGCCGCAGCCAGAATGTCGCCTATCGCCCCAGCTGCGCGGACTGTTCAGCCTGCGTGTCGGTCCGCGTCGTCGCCAGCGAATTTCAGGCGAATGCGACTCAGCGCAAGCTGATTCGGCGCAACGGCGATCTCATCGCGACCGCCTGCAAACCCTGGTCCACGGAGGAGCAGTTCGCGCTGCTCCAGCGCTATCTGGTCGCCCGCCATCCCGGCGGTGGCATGACAGAGATGGACGAGATGGACTTTGCTGACATGGTCGAGCAGACTCCGGTCGACAGCTATATCATCGAATATCGCGAACCCGGCGTCGATGGCCGCCCCGGCAAGCTGATCGGTGCCTGCCTGACCGACCGGCAGGGTGATGGCCTGTCGATGATCTACAGTTTCTTCGACACGACGCTGGAGCATCGGCCGGGGCTGGGCAACTTTATCATCCTGGACCACATCACCCGCGCCGCCAGCGCGGGGCTGCCCTATGTCTATCTCGGCTACTGGGTCGAAGGGTCGCAGCGGATGCAATATAAGGTTCGCTATCGCCCGCTGGAAAAGCTCAGCCGGGCTGGCTGGGTGCGGTTCGATCCGCATGAGCAGGCGCAGGCCATTCGCGGTGTCCAGCAGCGTGACGAGCCGCCCCTGCCGGTCGAATTGGCGAGCATGTTTCGCAAATAGGTGCTGAACTGAATTATAGTTTAACCTAAGTTGTTGATTAATATTGATCCAAAATTTCGTTCAACTTAGTCAATTTGTTTAACTTTCTTTGCTAGATCCTCTTCATGCACGGAGAGCAAAGCATCAGATCGGAGGCGGATCATGGACCGCTTCGCTGATCGACGGTTCCACGACGCACGGCTGATGGCGGGCGAGGATATGCTCGCGCAACAGTTGTTCCTGTATCGCAACGATCTTCTGTTCTCGCCGGTTTTCGATCGTGTGTCGCCGCCGCTGTTGCGTTGGGTTGCGGATCATCGCGGCCGGCTGATTGCGGTCGAGCGCGAGAGCAGCCGCTTCCGTCCGCGATTCGCGGGTGACCCGATCGGTTTTGGCTGGCGCAGCATGTTGTCAGACGCCGATCGGCGCAACTTGCTGGCGGCGGCAAGCTCCAGCGATCGACCGCAAGCGTTGACGCTGGCGCTGCGCTGCGCCGACGGGCTGGATCGGTGGTGCATGATCCGCATGGCTTGCGTCGAAGGGACGGGCCGGCCGCGCTGGTATGGCACGGTCGAGGATGTGCATGAACGGCACGACCGTGATTCTCGCGTTCTGGCGGCGGCGCTGGCCGAAAGCCGCGAACATTATCGATCTTCGGTCGATCTTAGCCCTCAGGTGCCGTGGACTGCTGATCCGAAAGGCAGCATTGAGGAAGTAGGGCCGCGCTGGCTCGACCTGACCGGCATGATGCCGGAACAGGCGATGGGCACTGGCTGGCTGGGGGCGCTCCATCCCGACGACATGCAGCGCACGGTGGCTGTTTGGAGCGGTCATCTGGCCAGTGGTGCCCCGGTTGACATCGACTATCGCATCCGTCTGCGCGACGGTGGCTATCGCTGGATGCGCGCGCGAGCGTCCGCGCGACGCGATCCGTCTGGTGCGATCTTGCGCTGGTACGGGACGCTGGAGGATGTTCACGCCGAACGACTGGCACAGACCGCGTTGAGCGATAGTGAGGAACGCTTTCGTCTGGCGGTACAGTCGGCGCGCCTTGGCATCTGGGATTTCGATTGTGTAACCGGCGCTCGAACCTGGTCCGATGAGTTCCGCCGTATGCTGGGATTGGAGGAACATCAACTCGCGACTACTGAACTGGCGTTGTCGCTGGTCCATCCGGGTGATCGGGATCGACTGAAATATATGTTGGAAGCGGTTGCGGCTGGCACGCTGCCGCCGCATTTTGAGGCGACGCTGCGCATCCATCGTGCCGACACGGGCGTCCTGCGCTGGATACGCAGCACCGGGTGGATGACTCGGTCGGATGCTGGTCGCCCGCTGAGGATCATTGTCACTTTCCGGGACGTGACGGAAGAACATGACGCGGATGAACGTATCCGTTGGGCGGCGACCCATGATCCGATGACGCGGTTGCCTAATCGCACATTGTGGCAGGCGGCTCTGGAAGAAATGGCGGCGCGCGCTCAGGTGGAGGGCCGCACCTTCGGTCTGCTGCTGCTCGACATAGACGATCTCAAGCGCACCAATGATTCCATGGGGCATGACGCTGGCGATGCGCTGCTCTGCGCCTTTGCCCAGCGGCTGGCCTCAGTGGCGCCGGCGGATGCGGTGTTGGGCCGGTTGGGGGGGGACGAATTTGGGCTGGCGGCCCCTTCGCTGACCGATAGCGCAGCATTGGAGCAGTTAAGCGCTGCGCTGATCGACAATGTCCGCACGCCCCATGTTCATCAAGGACGCTCGCTCGACTGCGGCGTTAGCATAGGCGGCGCTGTATTCGGTGTTCATGCCGACCGGGCCGAAAATCTGCTCAAAGCGGCCGACCTGGCGCTTTATGCGTCCAAAGGGGCCGGGCGCGGCCGGCTGACGCTGTTCCATTCCACTCTGCGCGCGCAGGCGCAGCAGCGCAGTTCGATGATCCGCATGGCGCGGCAGGTTGCAGCCGAGCGGCTGGCTACACCCTTCTATCAGCCACGCATCGACATGCGTAGCGGGCATGTGCTGGGCTATGAAGCGCTGCTGCGCTGGCATCATCCCCGTATGGGGGTGCAACTGCCCGGCACGATCGCCGCCGCGTTCGATCATCCCGAAATATCGGTGGCGTTGACGGCGCAGATGCTGGACGCGGTGCTGGTCGATCTACAATGCTGGCTTCGTTCGGATTTCGATCCGGGCCGGGTTGCAATAAATGCAGCGGCGGCGGACTTTGCGAGCGGTGACTTCGCTGACCGGGTATTGAGTCTTTTGGATCGTGCCAATGTTCCCACGAAGCATTTCGAGATCGAGGTAACGGAAAGCGTTTTTCTGGGGCGTGGAGCCGACCAGGTCGGCGATACGCTACAACATTTTTCGAATGCCGGGGTTCGAGTGGCGTTGGACGATTTCGGCACCGGCTTCGCCTCGCTCACGCATTTGAAGCAGTATCCGGTCGATGTGCTGAAGATCGACCGTAGCTTCGTCAACCATATCGAGCAGGATGCGGGTGATGCGGCGATCGTCGATGCGATCGTCAAGCTGGGTGGCAGTTTCGGTATGGAAGTAGTAGCAGAAGGAGTGGAAACTGCGGCTCAGGCTGATTTTCTGCTGCGTCATGGCTGCATTGTCGGCCAAGGATTCCACCTCGGCCGGCCGCAACCCGTCACGGCTTTTTCACCGCCCAAAGTCGGTTCGCAGCTATAGGGTCGGACCCGGAGGCCCGGCCCTATTTTTATTTGCAGCGGCAGCTACGCACCGCGCGACGGCGCACGGCCTTGCGATAAGGCACGGTTTCAGTGACATAGCTGGTCGTCGTCGTGGTGGTGACGGCAGGTTGCACAGTCACGGTCGTCACGACGGGGGCCGGATAATAATAGCCATTGGCGATGTAGCCACCGCCCTGGCTGACCACCGTTCCAGGACCACCCGACCAATGTGGCGCACCAGCATAGGGCGGGGCGTCATAATCGACCCCGGCGCCCCGTACGTCGCCTTCGAAGCGGCCGTCATAGGTGCCGCTAACCTGCCGGCCGTCATCGGTCGTCCAGGTGCCGGTCCAGCGACCTTCATATTCATTCTGGCTGGTCACGACGTCGTCGCCTGCGCCATAGCCATAATCATAGCCCGCACCCGGACGGCGTGGCGGCGGCGGAGCGTTGCGGCGCGGACCATCTTCCGCCTTGTCGATCGCCATGCCGGCGACGGCGCCC